>JAUWNO010000155.1 GCA_030612605.1 Armatimonadota bacterium | reverse complement strand
TAATATTCGTGTTTTTTTTGGCAGAAAATCGTTAACACCAATGTTAAATATAAGAATTTTAAATTGTTTGTTTGGCATTTGAATATTGAGATTTATTTGGATTTTGTTTTTTGAGATTTTTATTTTCCAGTTTATCTGGGTTAGGAACTTAAAAAATGAAACTTGCCAACAAGTTGTCGTGAAAAAAAAAGATTCACGCAAATATGCGAAGAACGCAAAGAAAACCTCTACTTAATCCTCCTCCAAAGGCGGATAAATCTCCTGCGAAGAGAGGAAACTCCATCTCCTCGTAGGAGAAGGTTGGAATGAGGTAAAATAATTACGTAAAATTGCATTACGTAAAATTGCGTAATACTCAGGTCGTTAGATTGCGACCTGAGTCGAGTTGGTGTCACAAGTTCCTCACGGCTCGAAAAACAGGTTGACATAGAATAGCAGGTCGCAAAAATACGACTCGTAATTCAAAGAGTGAAATAGGTCGTAAAAATACGAGTCGTAAAACAGCGACCTGAAAAGAGGTTTTATGGAAAATCCATTCAAATACGGAGAAGTTGTTTCAGGAGAAAATTTCTGTAACAGGGAAAAAGAATTAAAAGAAATCAAAAGAGCAATTATAAACGGATATTCTTTTTGGATGTATTCTCCTCGCAGGTTCGGTAAATCATCATTAATCCTAAAAGCGTTTGATGAACTGAATGAGAATAAAATTACCACAATCTATTTCGATATGTATAAGCTCGAAACATTGGATAGTTTTGCTAGAGAGTATTCTGCATTATTAGCAAAAGAACTGTTCGATTGGAAAATCGGAATCAAGAAATTAACTCAAAAAATCGGAAAATATTTTCAAAATCTTTATCCAAAAATTTCATTTGATTCTTATGGAAATCCGTCGGTCTCTCTTGAAATTCAAAAAATCGAAGATCATACCGATATTGAAACTATTCTAAATATTCCTGATAAAATTGCTGAAAAAAACGATATTAAAATATGTATTGCTTTTGATGAATTTCAGGAAATTCAAAGAATAAAACCTTTTTTAATTAATTGGATGCGTTCTCTTTTCCAATTCCAAAAGAAAGTGTCATACATTTTTTTGGGAAGCAAACAATCTCTTATGGAGTATATATTTACGGATATGAATTCACCATTTTATGAGTTTGGTTTCAAAATGCCGATTTATCCGATTTCAAATAGTGATCTGACATCTTATATCAAAAACCGGTTCAGGAAGACGAAAATGAAAATTAATAATAATACAATTTCAGATATTTTGAAAAGATCGAGAAGTCATCCGCATTTCACACAATATTTTGCTGCTGTAATCTGGGAATTGATCTTGGAAGGTTTTGATGATAAAGATCCCGATTTTTATACTTTATGGATGAAACGAATAATCGATAGCCAGTCATTTATTTTTCAGAACATTTATGACCAATTCAGTTTAAATCAAAGAAAAACTCTAATTGCAATATCAAATTTAAAGGATGAAAAATTGTTTTCAGGAGAATATCGGAAAAGATTTGCTTTGCCCGAAACATCTTCGTTAACATCTACGTTAAAAAGTTTAATGAAAAAGAATCTGATCAAAAAACAAAATGGAAGTTACGAAATTATTAATCCTGTTTTTGAGGAGTGGGTGAGGACATTATAACTCACCCTCGGTCCCTCTCTTGACAAGAGAGGGATGACTGCAGGTTTTGATTTGTATTATTTTCTTCTTGTGCTTCTTAACTCCCTTCTCTTTTTAAGAGAAGGGTCGGGGATGAGTTATTAAGGAAAAATAATGAAAGAATCAGAATTAATCAAAAGCCTGGAATGGCTCCGAGCTGACATCATCGGTCGAAATATATTATTCAAAACCCCATTTGGTGAAAAACCACTTGTTTATGCGGATTACACTGCCAGTGGAAGATGCCTGTATTCAATAGAGAATTATATGCTACACCTGATGCAGTATTATGCGAATACTCACACAGAAGATGATTTCACCGGAAAAACAATGACGGAAATTCTTCATAAAGCAGAGAGAATAGTTAAGAAAATCGTTAATGCAGGTGATACGGGAAAGATCATCTTCACAGAATCGGGAACAACAGGCGGAATAACTCGACTTCGGCAAATCCTGGGAGTGTACTGGCCTCCTGCTACAAAAAAACGTATTAATACTTTTTTAGAAAGCTGTCTGGAAAGATATCCCAAAAATACAAAATGCAATCAGGAACTTAGGGATTATATAGAAAATAAAAAACCTATTGTTTTTGTTGGACCTTATGAGCATCATTCCAACGAAATAATGTGGAGACAAACGCTTTGTGAAGTTATAGAAATTCCTTTGAATAAAGAAGGAGAAATTGATCTTGTTGAATTGGATAGAATTGTATCCGACTCAAAGTATGATAAACGTTTCAAGATAGGTTCATTCTCTGCTGCATCGAATGTTTCTGGAATTAAAACTCCCGTTTATAAAGTTGCCAAAATCCTGCATAAACACAATGCTATTGCCTGTTTTGATTTTGCTGCCTGTGCTCCTTATATCGAAATTAATATGAATAAAGACAAGGAAAGTTATTTCGATGCAATTTTCCTTTCACCGCATAAATTTCTCGGTGGTCCCGGAACTTCCGGAATTCTCATCATCAACGAAAATATCTACCCGAAAAACCTTCCTCCATCCATTGCTGCCGGTGGAACTGTAGATTATGTCACAAAGAAAAGAGAACAATATATTAAAGATATCGAAACCCGTGAAAAACCCGGAACGCCGGGTATTCTACAGAATATAAAAGTTTCTCTTGTTTTTCAGTTAAAGGAAAAAATCGGGGTCAACAATATCGAGAAGATTGAGCATTATTTTCTGAAAAGATTCTATGATAGTTTTGCAGATGAAGAAAAAATAATTTTCTATGGCCCCACTGATATTCATAAGAAGATCAACATTATCCCTTTCAATATTAAACATAAAGACAGGATCCTGCACCCGAAATTTGTAACCAAACTGATGAACGATCTTTTTGGAATTCAAACACGTGCGGGTTGCTCCTGTGCAGGTCCTTATGGTCACACACTTCTCGGTATCAGCGAAGAGCTTTCCAGGTATTATCAATGTCTTATCGGTGTTGATAAATATGGTAGTATTAAACCCGGCTGGGTCAGGATTAATCTGCATTATACGCTTTCTATCGAGGAATTTGATTATATTGTCGATGTACTGAAATTCATCATTAAAAAAGGTCATTTATTTCTTCCGTATTATGAACTAGATTTTCAGACTGGTGATTGGAATCATTTGGATGAGAAAGGTTTTCAAACTCCGCTGGATCTGGATTTCGAAACATTATTGAATATGAAAAAATTTGAATTGGAAAAAATTGAAAATATTCAAGACATTTTCAAGTCGAATCTTATTCAAGCACAAAATATAATAAAAGAGTTCAAAGAACCGGAGGATTTTAAAGTATTTGAATCCAGATTGGAAGAATTAATGCTTTTCTATGTGATAAATTATAAGAATAAAATTTAAGGATAATTATGGAAAATATCAAAATCAACTGTGCTCTAATAAGTGTTTCTAATAAAACGGGTATTGTTGAACTAGCAAAAGTTCTGAAAGGATTCGATTGCGAGATTATCTCTACAGGTGGAACAAAAAAAGTATTAGAAAAAGCAGGAATTAAAGTTACAGATATCCAAAAAGTAACCGGAAATCCTGAAGCGTTCGGTGGCAGGATGAAAACGATTTCTTTCAATATCGAATCTGCGCTTCTTTTTGATAGAGAAAGAGATATGCAGGAAGCTGAAAAACTGGGTATAAAGCCGATTGACATGGTTGTTTGCAATCTATATCCTTTTGCAAAAGTTAAGGAATCAGGAGCTGATTTTGACGCTCTGATAGAGAACATCGACATCGGTGGTCCCACGATGATCCGTGCTTCCGCAAAGAACTTTAAATATGTTACCACGATTACGGATGTATCAGATTACAATGCAATAATTAAAGAACTGCAGGAAAATGATGGCAGGCTTTCTTATGAAACCAGGTTTATGCTGATGAGAAAAGCATTCAATCATACAGCAGACTACGATGCTTTGATCTCTACAACAATGGATGAACAAGCTGGAGAACGCTCATTTCGCTTGGCTTTTACGGATGGTAAGAAATTGCGTTACGGAGAAAATTCTCATCAGGAAGGATTCTTTTATAAAGAAGTAAGAGCAGATAATTCTATTTTCGATATGAAGGTTCTGCACGGGAAAGAGCTTTCCTACAATAATATCGGAGATATCCAGAGTGCAGTCGATTCCGTAAAAAACCTTAAGCGGTTTGGATGTGCTGTTATCAAACACAATAATCCCTGTGGATTAGCAGAAGGAGATAACCAACGGAAAGTATTTGAAGATGCCTGGAATGGTGATCCCATTTCAGCTTTTGGCTCGATCATTGCTTTCAATAAACCGGTAGATTTGGAAACAGTTGAATTCCTGAACTTAAATAATGAAAATAAAATGCTTCGTAAATTTGTAGAAGTTGTTATTGCACCAAAATATTCTGATGAAGCACTGGAATATCTGCAGTTTCATAAAAATTTGCGAGTTATTGAATTTGATCCTAAGAATTCCAAACAAAAGTTTGAAGTAAAATACCTTTCAGGTTCTCTGTTGTTGCAGGATTGTGATAATAAACTCTATGAAAAAATGGAAAATGTAACAGAAAAGCAAATTGATATTAATTTAAAAAAGGGTTTGATAGAATTTGGCATCAAAGCAATGCGACAGGTGAAATCGAATTCGATCATTATTGTTAGAGAATTAAGTGATAAAACCTATCAACTGTTTGGAATGGGAGCAGGTCAACCGAATCGTCTTGTTTCTACGAAACTTGCTATTGATAAAGCTAAGGAAAATCTAACGAATGAATATAAAGGAGATGATCTCCAGGATTATTTCAAAGAGGAACTCATGAAAGTTGTTCTGGTTTCCGATGCTTTCTTCCCGTTTGCAGACAATGTTGAACTCGCAGCAGAAGCAGGAATAAAGGCTATTATCCAACCTGGTGGTTCGATAAGAGATAAAAAAGTGATAAATAAATGTAATGAACTTGGTGTAGCAATGATCTTTACAGGTTTAAGACATTTTAAACATTAATTAACCACGGAGTACACGGAGAGCACGGAGAGGAGAAATTTGTGGATAATGTTCTATTGAAAGATAAGTTGATTCAGTTCATTCAAGAAAACAAAAAGGTTTGTCCTAAACCACAGAAATGGAATGAATGTTGGAATTTATTACCAAACAAAAGAAGAAATGGCACAGGATGGATACTCCCATTACCACTGATTCTTGCAGCTTTGTGGGAAACAAATGATTTAGAAAAAAGAGAAAGATTAATATCTCATATTAATTATGCAAATGAAGAAAATGTCTTGGATGAAATAAACAATTATTTAATGAATTTATCTGATGATGATTGGATTTATGAGGATGAAGTTTAAGAAAATTGATTTAGTAATTACCTCCGTGCTCTCCGTGAACTCTGTGGTTAAAAGAGAGAAAAAATGAGCAAATTATTGTATGAAGAACTCACGGATAAGATTATTCGAGCAGCAATCGAAGTTCATAAAATTCTTGGTCCCGGATTATTGGAATCTGCTTATGAGGAATGTTTCGTTTATGAATTAATTAAAATGGGTTTATCAGTAAAGCAGCAGTTGATGATTCCGATAAAATATAAAGATATAAAACTTAAAACAAAATACAGATTAGATTTATTAGTTGAAGATAAAGTAATTACAGAATTGAAATCTGTT
>JAUWNO010000004.1 GCA_030612605.1 Armatimonadota bacterium | reverse complement strand
TCAGGATAATAAGTTAATCTTCCTCCTAAACTCATCCTGCTGTCCTTCTCTTTTTGATGAAAATATGAAAGATATTCCAAAGAGAAGGAACATAAGAAAAGCAAGAAGTCATCCCTCTCTTGTGATAAAGAGAGGGACCGACCTGTCAGGGCGTAGCCTTGGCGAAGACCGAGGGTGAGTTAGAAAATATTAGAATTCAATTGGGAAATGTTAGTAATAGAGAAAATGAAATCCATTTGTACAAATTTTTTGAATCAAATTATAGATCTAATCTTTCCAAAAATCTGTCTGGGATGCAACCGTAAACTTAGCAGAGAACAAACTTTCTTATGCTCAGAATGTGAAACCTCTCTGGAATTTCTAACCGGAAATATTTGCGAAATTTGCGGAAGTGTCAAAGAAGCAAATCTCTGCAAAACATGTGAAACAAATACATTTTCTTTTGATAAAGCTTGTTCTGTTTTCCATTTTAACAAAGTTGTGCAAAATTTAATTCATGAACTGAAATATTCCGAAATGACAAAAATAGCAAAATATCTCGGAAGGTTTGCTGCTGAATATTTAAGCAAATTCGAACCCTTTAAAAATGTTGACATAATTATGCCCGTTCCTCTTCATAAAGTAAAGAAGAGAGCACGCGGCTTTAATCAAGCTGAATTTCTTACAAAAGAAATTGCTGAAAAAATGAACTGGAAACACATTCCTAATTTAGTTCTAAGAAAGAAATTTACTAAGACACAAACCAAATTAAAGAAAGAACAAAGACAGATAAATGTTTCCGACGCTTTTTTGCTGAATACCAAATTTGATGTTGTCCAAAAGAACATCTTAATAGTCGATGATGTATTCACTACCGGTTCGACTGTAAATGCTATCAGCAAGCTTCTAAAAAACAACGCAGTTAGCAAAATCTATGTCTTGACAATAGCAAGGGCATAAAAATTCTTACATAAATTTAATTTTAGGTATGAAATGGTTGTTGAAATTAATCGTGAAAGAGCATTAGAAATCATTGATAAAATATCAAATTTTATTGTGATAAGAAAGATGGCTGCACCGGCAATCATGCTGATTGAATCTCTAAGACCTTTAAATTTTATTGGCAGCCAGCTTCTATATTTTTTTGCTCCTTTTGCCGAGATTATTTTCAATCCAAAAGAGTACCAAGAATTCGCAGCTCTTCTGGAAAATCGTGAGTATGTTAAGATCTTGATCGATCGTATAGATGAAATCGATCATGAAATGTATCGCGAAGAGCGAAAACATAAGAAACTTTTAAGAAAGAGAAGAATAAATAAAATAAAGAAATTTTTAGGATTCAAAACTAAAAGCTTGAATTGATAACGAATAATTGGAGGATACATGGCAGAAACTCGACCTTTGAAAAGAATCGTGGCTACTGACTGCGGAAGCACAACAACAAAGTCGATTCTCATTGAATATATTGATGGAGAATACAGGCAAACTGTTCGCGGCGAAGCTCCAACAACAGTAGAAAAACCTCTGAACGACGTGACAAAAGGCGTGATTAATGCAGTTACCGAATTGGAGGAACTTGCCAGATTGAAATACAATGACCCAAGCATTAGGTTCATCAAAGATGAAAATATCTGGATTTCTGAAAAAGAAGACGAGGGAGTTGATGCATACGTTTCGACAAGTAGTGCTGGTGGTGGATTACAAATGATGGTAACAGGCGTGGTAGCCAAAATGACCGGTGAAAGTGCTGAACGCGCAGCTCTGGGTGCCGGCGCAATCGTGATGGATTTAATTGCCAGTAATGATAAACGAGCAAATTATGAAAAAATTGAGAGAATTCGCAATCTTCGTCCTGATATGATTTTGATGGCTGGCGGTGTGGACGGAGGCACTACAAAACATGTGGCGGAAATGGGAGAACTCGTTGGCGCAGCAGACCCGAAACCAAGACTCGGCTCAAGTTACAAGCTTCCTGTTATTTACGCAGGAAACAATAAAGCACAAGATATTATCAGAGAAACGCTCGCTGATAAAACTGATCTTATTATTACAGAAAATCTGCGTCCAACCCTGGAAATCGAAAATCTCGGTCCTGCACGCGATAAAATTCACGATCTTTTTATGGAGCATGTTATGGCTCAAGCTCCCGGATATAACAAACTGATGAGCTGGACTGTTGGACCGAAAAATGGCAAATTAGAAAATATCCCGATCATGCCGACACCGGCAGCAGTAGGAAATATCATGCAGACAATTGCCAGAATGAATGACATTGAAGTTCTCGGCGTGGATATCGGAGGTGCTACAACAGATATTTTTTCCGTTTTCACAAAAGACCGTGTTTTCAATAGAACTGTCAGCGCAAACCTCGGTATGAGCTACAGTATTTCAAATGTTCTGGCAACTGCCGGCATTGAAGAAATTTTACGCTGGGTTCCTGTCGATATTGATGAATCTTATCTCAGAAATATGATAAAAAATAAAATGATCCGACCGACAACAATTCCCCAACAATTAGAAGAATTAGTTTTAGAGCAGGCAATTGCCAAAGAAGCTCTTAAATACGCTTTCATCCAACATAAAGAATTTGCTGTAGGTTTGAAGGGTGGACAAAAACAACGCGAGATTTCAGAAGCTTTCTCGCAAACAGTTTCCGGTGAATCCATTGTAAATATGATGACCCTTGATCTTCTGGTGGGAAGCGGCGGCGTGATGTCTCATGCTCCTCGTAGAAACCAATCTGTGATGATGATGTTAGATGGCTTCTTGCCCGAAGGTATTACAAGATTAGCTGTTGATAGTATCTTTATGATGCCTCACTTGGGAGTTCTGGCAGAAATCAGTGAAAAAGCAGCTACAGAAGTTTTTGAAAAAGATTGTTTGATCTATCTGGGAACTTGTGTTGCTCCGGTTGGAAAAATTAAACCGGATAAAGTTTCTCTTTCTGCAAAAATTGAGCTTCCTAATGGCGATGTTTTCGAAGAAGACATCAAATTCGGTGAAATCAGGTTAATTCCTCTTGGTGTAGGAGAAACTGCAAAAGCAATTTTAAAACCAGGTAAAGGTCTCGATATTGGAAATGGCAAAAACCAGGAAATGGAAACTGAACTGCATGGAGGCATGGTGGGATTGGTTTTAGATACTCGTGGCAGAAGACCGTTTGTTTTACCAATGGAAGCTTCGGAACGAATTCCAATGCTTAAAAAATGGATGCTGGCATTAAAAGCATACCCAGAAGAATTTCTTAAATAGCCACGAAAAGGCACAAAATGCACATAAAGTTTCATTTATATAAGAAAAATGAAAAATAATAAGATACAAAAGAATTTAATTAATGTTTATCCGTAAACTATGATTTTTCGACCTCACCCCAACCCTCTCCTATCGAGGAGAGGGAGACAAAAGTTCCCCTTCTCCTCGATAGGAGAAGGGGTTAGGGGTTGAGGTAAAAAAGAATGAATAATATATATACGACTTTACGGACAGAGTATAATTAAAATTGTTTTTCTTTTGTGTTTTTTGCGCATTTTTGTGGCTATAAAAAAGGATGTCATAAATGAACAATATTATGCAATTATGTGATACTATTCGTGAAACGAGTTTCAGTCTTCATAAATTTCTTAAAAATGGACATTTAGAGAAGGTTTATGAAAATGGTTTATTCCATCGTTTGATAAAAGGGGGATTGAATGTGAAACAACAATTTCCAATAAAAGTTTATGATGAGGATGGAACTCTGTTAGGAGAATTTTTGGCAGACCTTTTTGTTGAAAATTGTCTGATTGTCGAACTCAAAGCTTGCAAAACGTTAATCAATGAACATACTGCTCAGCTTCTCGGATATTTAAGAGCATCTCGGATTGAACACGGATTGTTAATCAATTTTGGAAATCAAAAGTTACAAATTAAAAAATATATTTTAAGTAATATTAATGATAGTTAAGAAAAGCTTAAAATCATGAAATTGTCATTGTCTCAAAAAAAAAATAATTTTGTGTTTTTTGCGCATTCTTGCGGCTATTAAATAAGGAGGTTGAAGATGGCTCAAGCATATTCCCCAGGCTTAACTGTTACGGATAGCATCGTCCTAATTAAAGATAGAATACTTCCCTTGAAGGGAAAAGTATTAGTAAAAAAAGGCGATAAAGTAAAAGCCGAAGATATTGTGGCTGAAACTTTACTTCCCGGAAAAGTTGTACCTTTCAATCTGGCAAACAAATTAAGCATTCCGCCGGAACTTGTTGGCGAATACGTCAAAATAAAAGAAGGGGATACACTTAAAAAGGGTCAGTTGCTTGCACAAACAAAAGGCTTTTTTGGATTATTCAAGAATTCTGTAAAATCTCCTCTCGATGGTGAAGTGGAAAATATCTCTAAAATAACCGGTCAACTCCTCTTACGGGAACCCAGAATTCCTGTAAATATCAAAGCGTTTATCGATGGCGTAGTCGTTGATGTTATTGAAGAGGAAGGCGTTATTATTGAAAATAAATCTGCTTATATCCAGGGAATTTTTGGAATTGGTGGAGAAACAACCGGAATTCTGAAAGTTCTTGTTTCTTCTCCGGAAGAGATTGTAGATGAAAATAAAATTGATGAATCATGCAAAGATGGGCTGCTCGTAACCGGTTCAATGGCATCTTATTCTTTAATCAAAAAAGCAATAAAAGTTGGTGCCAAAGCAATCATAACAGGCGGTATAGACGATAAAGACCTGAAAAAACTTTTGGGATACAATATCGGAGTTGCAATAACCGGTCATGAAGATATCGGGTTGACTATCGTAGTTACAGAAGGTTTTGGTAATATTAAAATGGCTAAAAAGACTTTGGGACTTCTAAAAAAATTCGCTGGTCATAAAGCATCGCTTCATGGTATTACTCAAATTCGTGCTGGCGTGATGCGACCGGAAATAATCATTCCAATCGAATTTAAAGAGGAAGAACTTGAAGTTCCGGAACCTAAGATGGCATCTCTTGAAATCGGAACCACAATACGCGTTATCCGTCAACCGAACTTTGGACAAATTGGCAAAGTAACAGCATTACCGGAAGAATTGACTCCTGTTGAAAGCGAAACAATGGCTCGCATTCTGGAAGCTGAACTGGAAAACGGAGAAAAAGTGATGATTCCTCGAGCTAATGTTGAGGTTATCGAAGAATAGATAAAAAAATATCCTATAATTAAAAGATACAGATTTCTGCTATTGAATGTTAAAAAAGTCCTGCTTGTTAAGCTGGACTTTTTTTAATGCAAAGACAAAATTCCGTTGACAATAGCGTGCAAAACTGAAATGTGTAAAATATAATGAATACAAAAAAAAATATTGAATTAATTATTAACATTTATACCAAGATTAACCTTGGTTTGCTAACAATGTTCCTTACCTATGCATTACCGTTAGATGTCTCTTCAATCAGAGGAAGAACAAGCCCATGTCAATAATTGGAAAAGTTATTAGAATCATCGGCATATACGACAAGTTAAGAAATCATTTTGTAGATTCATTGTTGGTTCCGTTCGCTACTAAAGGACAGATAGGAATACGTGAAGCCCGATTTCTTGGAGAAATCACACGAAAACTTAATACAAACCGACCAATTATTGAGATTGGCACACTATTTGGTCGGTCAACGCGCGTTATCGCTGAGAATATGAGAAAGAAACAAGAGCTTTTAACAGTCGACATATTTTGTTGGAATCCTTGCGGTTTGACTAACGAACATCATAAGCGAATCGCAAAAATTTCTCTTGCTGATACAATCGAAAAACTCAATGTTAAAATTGTTGTGGTGGATAAAAAAAAGTTCTATGAAGAATATAAAGGACCAAGCCCTGAGATGGTTTTTTTAGATGCAGATCATTCTTATGAAGCTACAAAGGAAGATATTGACTGGGCTTTATCTGTTGGAGCCGATGTAATCTGTGGTCATGATTATGTAGAAAATATGCCTGGAGTTGTGAAAGCTGTAGATGAAAGTGGCGGAATTGAAAAATTGGTTGATACTCTTTGGGTTTTAGAAAAAAGTTCAAAGCTAAAATAACCAAACCTGAAAAGGATTTGGTAAGATTAAAATCGCTAAAAAGACTTTAGAACTTCTAAAAAGATTCGATGGTCATAAAGCATCGCTTTACGGTATTACTCAAATCGCGTTGGTGCAAAGGTATGATATGATAAATAAATTATTTAAAAACAAAACAAACAATACATTTATTCAATTATTTCGATATACTTTTGTTGGAGGTATAGCGGCTTCGGTTGACATTGGATCTTTCGGTGTTTTTATTAAAATATTTAGTATTGATTATCGATTAGCAATATTTTTTAGTTTCACCTTGGGAACTTTAACTAATTTTGTTATTTGCAATTACTTCGTATTTGAAAGAAAATCTTTAACAATAGTTAGAGCCTGTGTTCGTCATTATTTATCAAGTATTGGTGGTTTGATAATGAATGAATTGGTAATGATTCTTTTGGTAGAAGTTATTAATATTAAATATATGATGATAAGTAAAATAATAGCAACTGGAAGTGCCTTTTTAGTAAATTTTACCCTCATTAAATTTTATGCATTTAATGGAAACTTCAATTTGAGAAGCAAAATAAAAAAGGAGCAGCGATGAAAAATGTTTTAATAACTGGTGGCGCAGGCTTTTTTGGAGAACTTTTAAAGAAAGAACTTCTAAATGATGGATATTATTGTGTTAGTATTGATCTTGTGCGAGATAATCATGCTCATAGTAACCTGAAAGCAGTTCAAGGTGATATCCGAAACATTCCTTTACTGGATAAAATTTGTAGAGAAACACAATTTGATGCTATTTTTCATTGTGCGGCAATTCTTGCTCACGCAATTAAAGACAAAAACTTTTTATGGACTTCAAATGTTGATGGAACAAGAAATATTGCAGAGATTGCAAAAAAATATAATATTCCTAAAGTAGTATTTACTTCTTCAAATTGTTTGTGGGCAGAGAACTTTGGCAGACCGGTCAAAGAAGAAGATATGCCTAAACCGATAGAAATTTATGGAAAATCTAAATGGGAAGGTGAAAAGATTTTAGAGGAATACAAAGATTACTTTAATTCTGTAATTTTTAGATGCCCGACTATTATGGATGAGGGGCGTTTAGGTTTGCTATCTATTCTTTTTGAGTTTATTAATGAAGGCAGAAAAATTTGGGTTGTTGGGGGAGGAGATAATGTGTACCAATTTATCTACGCTAAGGATCTAATCACTGCTTGCAAGCAAGTACTAAGCTATAACCAAACAAAAATACTTAATATTGGATCTGATAATGTAAAGTCATTTCGAGATGTTTACAATTATGTAATTGGTAAGGCTCAAACAGGGGCGAAAGTAGCATCGTTGCCTAGAAAATCAACTATCTTTTTGATGAAATTGGCATATAAACTTAATATGTCTCCTCTTGGTCCTTATCAATATAAAATGATAGCAGAAGATTTTATTTTTGATACTAAAAGAATTAAAAATGAACTTAACTGGAAACCGACATTAACAAATGAAGAGATGCTATATAAGGCATACGAATATTATCACAAGAATATCTATGATATTAAAAATAGAAAAGATGTGTCTGCTCATAAGCAAGCAGCCAAAATGGGAATTATTAGACTTTTAAAATGGATTTCATGAAGAAAAGTTATGGTGAAAGCTAAAAAAACAGCAATCATAATTGGAGCTGGACCTGCTGGACTTACTGCAGCCTATGAACTTCTTGATAAAACAGATATCAAACCAATTGTTTTTGAGATGACACAAGACATTGGAGGTATATCAAAAACAGTTAACTATAAAGGCAACCGCATGGATATTGGCGGACATAGGTTCTTCTCTAAATCTGGTAGAGTTATGAACTGGTGGCAAAACATTCTTCCCTTACAGGGATCTCCATCTAAAGATGATATTATTCTGCGTAGAGATATAGTTCTATCCAAAAAAGATAATGCTCCCGATCCAAAGAAAACAAATCTTGTAATGTTAAGGCGTAATCGCCTTTCAAGAATATTTTTCCTTCGCTCCTTTTTCGACTACCCCATTTCCCTTAAATGGAATACCTTTAAAAATCTTGGTGCGATTAGGCTTGTCAAGATCGGATTGAGTTATATTAAAGCAAAACTTTTTCCTATCAAGAATGAAAATTCTATTGAAGATTTTTTTACCAACAGATTCGGTCGAGAATTATATCTTACCTTTTTTAAGGACTACACGGAAAAGGTATGGGGTGTGCCGTGTAGTAAAATAAGACCAGACTGGGGTGCTCAACGCATTAAAGGCTTATCTATCACAAAATCAATAACTCATGCAATTAAGAATTCTTTTAGAAAAGATAAATCAATAAATCAAAAAAAAACAGAAACTTCTTTAATCGAACAGTTTATGTATCCTAAATTTGGCCCTGGACAACTATGGGAAGAAGTTGCGAAAAAAATAACACAAAAAGGAGGTGAAGTACATCTACAAAATAAAGTAATTGAATTAAAAATACAAAATAAAAAAATAACAGAAATTAAAATTAACAAATATGAGACTGGTGAAATAAAGAACTTAACGAGTGATTATGTTTTTTCAACAATGCCGGTTAAAGAATTAGTTCAGGCTATGGGTTCAAAAGTACCAGTTGATGTTAGAAATGTTTCCGATGGACTTGTTTATCGAGATTTCATAACTGTCGGTGTTCTTTTAAAAAAACTTAAAATTTCCAATGAAACAAAAATAAAGACTATTAATAATATCATACCTGATAACTGGATATATATCCAAGAAAAGGATGTAAAACTCGGAAGATTGCAAATATTTAATAACTGGAGTCCTTATATGGTTAAAGATCCTGACACAATATGGATAGGATTAGAATATTTTTGCAATGAAGGTGATGACCTCTGGAATAAACCTGACTCCAAACTCACTAATTTTGCAATTGAAGAATTGATTAAAATTAATATTATTGAAAAGGAGGATGTCTTAGATAGCACAGTGCTAAGGATGCCTAAAACTTATCCTGCATATTTCGGAACTTATGATAATTTTCACGTTATCAGAGATTTTACAGATAAAATCGAGAATCTGTTTTTGATAGGTAGAAATGGAATGCACAGATACAATAATGCAGACCATTCAATGCTAACAGCTATGGTTGCTGTAGAAAATATAATAAATAAAAAGAAATCGAAAGACAACATTTGGCAAGTTAATGCAGAAGATGAATATCATGAAGAATAGTGGCGAATTCAAAAAGAGAATTTTAGATAACTCTTTTTATTTTATACTCGGAGTTGTGTTAATATTGATCTTTTTTAATTCTCTATTTAGGTATTTTAATCACGACGAATTTGAAGCCATCCATTCATCTTGGAAAATGCTAAATGGAGAAACAATATATATAGATTTTTTCCAGCACCATCATCCTTTTTCATATTATTTGATGATACCAATAATAAAGATTTTTGGCGAAACCCTTTTCACGATTCTTTTTTTGAGAATAATTGCATATCTCTTATTTCTTTTATTATTATTAATTACTTATAATTTAGCCATTTTGCTGTTTGATGATAAAAAAATTGGATTAATTAGCTTAATCTTTCTATCTTCCTCAACCTTTTTTTTTAATAAAGCGATTGAAATAAGACCAGACATTTTACAAGTTTTATTTGGACTTCTTGCAATATATTTTTTTATTATTCAACTTAAAGGAAATTCATCAAAATATACTGTGTTAAGCGCATTATCTTTAGGGCTTTCTTTCTTGTTTCTTCAAAAAGCAGTATTTCTCATACTTTGCATTCTATTTTTTCAGTTAATTCGGCTTTATAAAAACAAAACCACATTTAAACAAATATTTATCTATTGGATATTTTTCATTTTCACATTAACTCCATATCTGCTTTATTTGCTACATAATGGGTATTTTTCTAATTACGTTCTGTATAATTGGATTATCAATATGAAATTCACAAAATCATTTTATTTCTTTTTTTATGGTTTGTTGGAATCATTTAAAATGAATACTCTTTTGTGGTCATTTTTTCTAATCGGTCTGATTTTTTCGCAAAAATATATTTTTAAGGAATTTTGCTTACTCTCGCTTATGCTTTTGCTCTCACTTTTCCTGATAAAAGCACCATATCCACAATATTATATGCTGTTTTTTCCCTTAATGGCAATAATAGCTGGATTTGGGGTTATCAAAGTTATCAATAAAAAAATTGCAATAATTGCCATTATTTTGATA
This sequence comes from Armatimonadota bacterium, assembly GCA_030612605.1. Lineage (GTDB taxonomy): Bacteria > Cloacimonadota > Cloacimonadia > Cloacimonadales > TCS61 > JABMPU01. The sequence goes on along the minus strand of JAUWNO010000004.1, from coordinate 9,791 downwards.
TCAACGGTGCTCCCGGGTTTTCGCCTTTGTGAAAACCTTAAATTTAATACAAATGTTAATCAACTAGAAAAGATAAAATATGTTTTATCCAAAACAAATGGAAATGATTATGTGTATGATGGAAATATCTTATTTAATATTTTTAATAAAGATATCGATTTTTTTTGGTTTAGCGTTAGACCCAAAACTGGTGCGTTAGCTGCTTATAAAACTCTTTTCGAATACAATTATGACATTTACAAATTAATTGACAAACATAAACCTAAAATCATATCTAATTATTATATCAAAAATATGAATAACGAAACAATAAGTAAAAACTATCATCCTTCTGATAAATATGAAGATATTTTTATTCGAAATGATTAACGAATTACTTTGCTTAAAAGCTAAATTACATTGAGTAAATAAACTGTAATTTTGACAGTAGTTTTTAAGCAGATAGTATAGTACATTCCGCTCTTTATTTTACTGATAACTTTTTCACTCCCCCATAACAAGATCAATCAGGAACTGCTCATCTAAATACAAAGCTGCATCTGTTCCACCAAACGTCTGCTCTGTGAAATCATCATAAACTATCTTAAACCAATAATAAAACCAGTCCTGATTCGTTGCATAATTCAAACGGTAATAATAAGTTTCTCCATCCGGAATATCATCTGTCATAAAAACTAATGTCTGATCATAACTGGTATAATAAAAGAAGTTAACAATATCCTTCCCTGAATTATTGATGACTTTTACACTGGCATGAGTTGCAGGCCAGGTATAAATCTTTGTAGTTTCATCCGGCTTTATGGTTACCTCTGTTTCTGTCACAAATTCACCCGTTCCAACTCCATTATTATCTGCGTGCTGCATCATAAATGTTTCACCTTCAAGAAGAAGGTTTACCTTCTTTCCGTCTCCTTCAAAGAATAAAAATTTCTTTCCTGAATCTAATGTAATTGTTTTGGATGGATAATCTGTCCTAGTCGCTCCTTCCAGAATGTAATCGGTTCCTTTAACAGTAAAATAGATATTATGATTTGTTTTGTTTATGATTTTCAAATCACCTTCTGTGGAACATCCCAAAAATATTAATATCGGAATAATTGTTAAAATTATTTTTTTCATCGCTTCCTCCAAAATCGCTGTTTTTTAGAAGAATAGAGATCAGGAAAAATTCCTGAATTCTTTTAGATTAAAGAAAATATCTTTGCCAAAAAATCTGGCTGTATCGCCCAACTCCTCTTCTATTCTCAAAAGCTGGTTATATTTTGTAATCCTTTCCTGGCGGCAAATCGAACCGGTTTTAATTTGACCGGAATTGACTGCAACTGCCAAATCTGCAATAAATGAATCGCTGGTTTCGCCGCTGCGATGAGAAATCACTGAAGTAAATTTTGCGGTTTTTGCCATCTCTATCGTATCCAATGTTTCGGAAAGAGTACCAATTTGATTGAGTTTTATCAAAATCGAATTTGCTGATTTCTCGTCTATTCCTCTCTTTAGTCTTTTCACATTTGTTACGAATAAATCATCACCCACAATTTGCACATCCCTACCGATTTTCTCCGTAAGAAGTTTCCAGCCTTCCCAATCATTTTCATCCAGTCCATCTTCAATCGAAATAATTGGATATCTATTTACCAGATCAACATAAAAATCCACCATTTCTGCGGAAGATAAAAAGACATTTTGTGCCTTCAGGTGATATTTACCATCCTCATAAAAAGTGGAGGCAGCAGGATCAAGAGCTATGTAAATATCTTCTCCTGCCCTGAATCCTGATAATTCAATCGCTTCCATAATTATCTTCAATGCTTCTTCACTCGATTTTAAGTTTGGAGCATAACCGCCTTCATCGCCAACAGCGGTCGCATAACCTTTCTTTTTAAGAATTCTGCCCAGAGTATGAAAAGTCTCAGCAACCATGCGAAGTGCTTCTTTAAAATTGGGTGCTCCAATTGGCATTATCATAAATTCCTGAAGGTCAACATCATTGTTTGCATGTTTTCCGCCATTTATGATATTTGCTTGTGGAACTGGCAGAATTCTTGAATTCGTGCCACCAAGATATCTGTATAAAGGAATTTTCAAATCTTCTGAAGCAGCTCTGGCACAAGCCAGTGAAACCGCCAAAATCGCATTTGAACCCAATTGTCTTTTATTGGAAGTGCCATCCAATTTTATCATTGTTTTATCAACCAATGCCTGATCGATGTCATTAAATCCAATCAGGTGAGAGGCAATTATATCATTCACGTTTTTTACTGCATTCAGAACACCTCGACCCTGATATCTTTTTTTATCGCCATCAGTGATTTCTAATGCTTCATATTCTCCTGTTGATGCTCCGCTGGGCACAGCATCTCTTCCAATAATTCCGGAATCGAGATGAACCTCAGCTTCTACTGTTGGGAACCCTCGCGAATTTAAAATCTCCCTTGCTTTTACTTTGATAATCTTGCTCATCTATTTCTCCTATAAATAATCAGTACGGTTTAAAAATTGAAAAAATCAATAACGAAAAATTGCTCTTTATCTATTGTAAATAAGATAAAGATACAAAAAATGCTTTGGAAAAAAATAATTTCTTTGTTTTCTAACTTTTAAAAACTTTCTCCAATGCTTTGATTGAACCCAGCATTGCTGTTGCCTCATAAGGAATCACAACCGTTTTATCATCTTTTTGGACGATTTCATTAAACGCTTTGATGTATCTAATTGCAAGTAGATATTGAGCCGGATCTGTCCCGGTAGTTTCCACAGATTCTGCAATCTTTTTAATCGCTATAGCTTCTGCTTCCGCAACAAGTATTTTTGCTTTAGCTTCTCCCTCTGCTCTGGCAATTTTTGCTTCTTTATCTCCTTCTGCCATCAAAATCTTTGATCTTTTCTCACCTTCCGCTTCCAGAATTATAGCTCGTCTATCACGTTCCGCCCGCATCTGTTTTTCCATAGCAACTTTGATTTCTTTGGGAGGATTGATATCCTGCAATTCCACGCGATTGACTTTCACTCCCCACTTATCGGTTGCATCGTCTAATATCTCACGAAGCTTTGTGTTAATCGTATCTCGTGAAGTTAATGTTTTGTCCAACTCCAATTCTCCGATAACATTACGTAAAGTGGTTTGGGTTAGTTTCTCTATTGCATTGGGCAGATTATTGATTTCGTAAGTAGCTTTTACAGGGTCTGTAACCTGAAAATATAGAAGTGCGTCAATCTCAATCGTTACATTATCGCTTGTAATCACATTCTGGCGTGGAAAATCATACACGGTTTCTCGCAGATCTATCCTGCTTTCAGTCTTTATCTGTACAAGCTTATTGCCCTTGAAATCTGTTTTAACATACCTCCAATTTATCTGGCGAGATTTATCTACTATCGGCCAAATAATATGAAGCCCGCTTTCAAGAGTTCTATTGTATTTCCCCAATCTTTCAATTATCATAACCTGAGCCTGTTTTACAATGACCAATCCCTTGGAAATGAGAATTAATACAAAAATAGCTAAAATTACTATTACTACAGTCATTCTTCCTCCTTCTCGGATTCTTTAATTTTCACGATTAATTTGTTGCCTTCAACGGAATTAATTAAAATTTTCTGTCCGTCTTCAATTTTCTTTCCATTCTCAGCAATAGCAGACCATTCCTCACTGCCAACTTTAACATATCCTTTACCATCTTCGGGAATCTCTTTTACAACCATTCCGGTTTTTCCTATTAAAGCAAAAATATTTGTTTCTTCGCTCGATTCGGAAATAAGTTTTTTACTGAATTTCCTTAAAAACAAGAATAAAATAAATGTAATCACAGCAAAGATCAATATCTGAATAGCCGTCCCTCTCACTAAAATGGAAAACAAGCCGGTCAGAATGGCGCCAATGCCAAAACTCATAAATAAGAAACCCGGAGTAAATATCTCAATTATCATGCAAATCACACCGATGCCAACCCAAATCATCCAAGGTTCCATAATTGACCTCCTATAATCTTACTCTTTCTTTTCCGGTTCTTTCTCTTTCTTTCCTTTATATACTCTTTTAACTTTTCGTCCGTATGAGCCGTAACTATAATTATAACCTTTGGAAGTTCCCCTGGCAGTGCGAAGTCCCAAAGCAGACATAAGTTTCAGAATAGAATTCATCATAAAGAAAAGAATAAAAAGAAGTATGGTAAAAGCAACCATATAAATCAAAAAATATCCGATAAAAATACCAAAACTTTTCAAAATTCTCATGGCAGTGTATGTTCTGCCGCTTCTTTGTAATATCGTTAAAAACAGCAAATTAAATGTTCTGTTCCTTTCCTGAATAGTTTTCTGATTATTTAAACTATCTATCGAAGTTTGCACGCTGTTAAGCGAAAATCTCAATCTCTCGATACTTTCCTGATTCAAGCGAGGATTCTTTAAACTCTCTTTTATCCGCTCTCTTACAATTATTTTATTATTAAGATGTTCTTCAATATCAATATCGAAAGAAACATCTTCCGGAGTTTTAACTTTCTCTTCTGTTAAACCTTTAATCTCTCTCAAATCCGACATTACATCAGTAAATAGCGAATCCGGAAATTCCAGGATAGAAACTGTGTAATTGGATTTTGAATCAGAATTTCTAGTAAAAATATTATACTCTGATAAAATCCCATTCAATTCTGACACTGGAGCATTAATTTCTTCAACATTGAAAACCATTTTTATCTTCTTGGAATTAGAAGCTTTATCATAGGTTTTTTGAAAGTCTGAAAGATTTATTGTTGGTGCAGTTTGTCTGAAGCTTTTCAAAAATCTTGATCTCTCCAATCCAATAAAAATCGAAACTATAAACATTGCTGCGATAATAAAATACTTCGTGTTTCTCCTCAATCTTACCATTTATATTCTCCTTAATTTATTCTGGCACTGATTAACTCTGACTTTTTATGATTCAGTATGATTTTCTTTTTGACAGGATTAACAGGATATACAGGATTTTCACTATAATTATATTTTCTGTAATACCAATTTATCCTGTCTAATATTTTTCATAATCTATCATATTTTATCTACGTTAATCTGCGTCTAAATTTATTTCTCTTTTAAACTTAAAATTTCTTCTGCGTGTTTTAATGCTAACTCTGTTTTGGAACCTGCTAACATCCGGGCAATTTCCTGTTTTCTCTCATTTTTATCAATTTTTTTAATCTCAACTTCTGTTAAATTCTTTCCGCTTTTTTTATCAATCAAAAAATGATCTTTTGCATAAGATGCAATTTGCGGAAGATGGGTTATGCAAATCACCTGGTGAAACTTGCTGATATTAAAAATGAACTCTCCTAATAATTCTGCTGTTTTACCTCCTAATCCAATGTCAATCTCGTCAAAAATTATCGTTTTTTTTTCCAGTTTATCAGACAAAATCTTCTTTATCGTGAGAAGAAACCTGGAAAGCTCACCACCGGATGCAGCATACTTAAAGGGCTGCATCTTCACACCAATATTTGCTGAAAAAAAAATCTCGATTTTATCCTGACCGGAATATGTTAATCCACTCAGGGCATTATTACATTTTTTTTCTATGATTTCTTTGTCAAATCTTATCTTTATTCTAGCGTCTGGAATAGCAAGTTTATGAATGTTTGTCTTAATTTCATCTTCTAAGATTTTAGCAGCTTCTTTTCTTTTTTTCGTTAAAAGATTTGCCTTTTTCCAAAGTTCTTTAGAATCTTTATCAATCTCTTGATGAATTTTCTGAATTTTATTTTTAACAGAAGTGAACGAAGAAATTTCGTCTTTTATTTTAGAACAATACTCCAATATTTCCGGAATATTCATTTTGTATTTAGCTTTGATGGAATTAATTGTATTCAATCTTTCTTCCACTTCTTCCAGACGTAAACTATCAAGATTAACAACATTCTGAACCTGTCTGATTTCCGAAATTGTGTCATCAAGATTTCCCAGAGATTCTTGCAGGGAAGAAATCGTCTTTTTTATATGAGAATTGTCTTCCTTGAAATTTGAAAGCTTGTGAACAAAAGAATTGACGACATCATAAACTGAATTTTCTTTTTCATAGATTTCCTGCTCCAACAAAGAAGCATGATTCAAAATTTCCTCAGCATGATTCAAAAGGTTCAATTCGTTTTGCAGTTTTTCATCTTCTCCTATTTTCAAATTGATTTCTTCCAATTCTCCTATCTGGTACTCATAAAGTTTTATTCTTTCCTGAGCAGCTTTTTCCTTTTCCTGCAATATTTTCAGTTCTTTTATCTTGGATTGGATTTCCTTAAATTCTTTTTCAAATTTATCCTTTAAGGATTCTAAATTTCCAAATTTATCCAAAACTTCCAATTGAATATTTTCGTTAAAAAGCTTTTGTTGGTCTCTCTGGCTATGAAAATCCAGAAGTATTTCTCTAAATTTTTTAACTATAGAATTTGAAATTCTTCTTCCATTCAAAAAGCTTTTTCCTCTCAGATTTGTAGAAATTTCCCGAAGGAAAAACACTTCATTTTCAGAAGGATCTATTTCATGTTTTGAAAGCGACTCCATAAATTTTGGATTGCTTTTATCTATACTAAAGGTAACTTCCAAAAAAGCCGGTTTAGTTTCATCATAAAGCATTCCTGTATGAATTGCTCCACCGAAAATTACATTAATAGCACCGACAATGATAGATTTTCCTGTACCGGTCTCACCGGTAAGAATTTGCAATCCTTTTTCAAATTTGAGTTCAAGCTCTTTTACAATTACAAAATTCTTTATATTCAAATTTGTTATCATCGTTTTCCCATATGAAGTTTCTTCCTCAAAATCTGATAAAATGTTTTGTTGGAAAGTTTTATAAAATCAACTTTCTGAGAAGCTTGCGTAACTATGATTTCATCATCTTTTAAAACTCTATACTTATTTAAGCCGTCAAGTTGTAAAAAACTTTCATTATAAATGTCTTTAACTTTCAAAGTAATAATATCCTTCGACGAAAACACCATAGGACGAACACTTAAAATATGAGGATTTAAAGGAGCAACCACGATTGCTTCCATAACAGGTGACAAAATCGGTCCGCCGGCTGAAAGCGAATAAGCAGTGGAACCTGTTGGTGTGGAAACAATAATCCCGTCACAACGTGTTTCTACCACAAATCTGCGATTACTGGAAAAACTGATATCAATCAGTCTCGGAGTTTGTCCTTTATAAATAACAGCATCGTTGAGAGCTAAATCTGAATAAAGAACTTTCTTATTCCTCTTAAGAACCACTTTCAACAGCATTCTTGCTAATATTTTAAACTTGTTTTTCTTCAGTTCATCAATCGATTTTTCCAATTCCCGCAGACTGCTCTCTGATAAAAACCCTAATTTTCCCAGATTAATTCCTAGAAGCGGAGCACCATATTTCAACGAAAAATCTTTTGCTCGAAGGATCGTTCCATCGCCACCAAATACAAGGATGCAATCCAGTTTCTTATCTGAAAAAGCATCATAACATTGGATGAATTCCGGTAATATTTTTTTCTGCTCTTCGAATTTATAAAAAAATAAATCCTTTTTTTCAATAAGATGTTTTAAAAGATCAAAAACAGATTTTTTATTTGAATAATGTTGATTGAAATAAATGCCAAAATTTTTCATTTTTTTATCCATAATTTAACCATTGCGAAGGTTAATATGAAAGAATCTCTTTGCCAGAAACCATTCGCAAGGTTTTTATAATGAATCATAAATTCGCAGATATGATTCATATCTTTTTTGTGGTATTGAACCATTTTCAACTGCTTCCTTCACTGCACAGATCGTTTCGTGTGTATGCGTACAATCCGGATATTTACAATCTCTGTATATCTTGGAAAATCCGGGAAATAATCTTGGTATTTTTGCTTTATTTTCCCGATGCAAACCAAAAGTTCTTATTCCCGGCGTATCGACAAGATAACCACCAAAATCCCAGGCAATCAACCTGCTGTTGGTTGTTGTATGAATTCCTTTGCGAGTAGAATCACTTATCTCTGAAACCTTCAAATTTAAGCCGGGTTGCAACAAATTTATCAAAGTCGATTTGCCGGTTCCGGAGTGACCGGAGAAAACTGTTTCTTTATTCTTTAAAACATCCTTCAATTTCTCTATTCCTTCACCGGTTTTTGCAGATGTAAAAATAATTTTATAACCGTTCTCTGAATAAAATTCACATTTTCTTTTCACTTTTTCTATCTCGTCTGACAAATCAATTTTATTAATGCAAATTATCGGAGTAATCTCAAAAACTTCCGCAGCACAGATATATCTATCGATCAAACCAAATTTTAAATCCGGTTCATTAACTGATGAGATAATAATAACCTGATCTATATTCGCTGCAATTATTATTTTTCTTTGAAAATTTTCCTCAAAATACCTAGAAAGAGTATTTTTTCGTGGCAATATCTCTTCAATCCTGGGGTCTTCGTTTAAATCAACATTAGAAAAATCCACTCGCACATAATCGCCCACTGCCACAAGCGAGCGCGATTCAAAATTTATCTGTTTTAGCCTTCCACTCATTTGGCATATTTTTTGGTTCTCCCCAATTTGCACCACACATTTATAATTGGTTTTTATTTCTAAGATTCTACCATTTTTGAGTTTTAATCCTGATTTTTGACTAATTAATCCTTTTTCGATCTTTTTTTTCTCAGCTCTTTTTTCCTCGATTATTTCTTCTTCTTCAAATCTTTCCAGATCATTGATTTCAAGATTTGTTATCTTTATATTTTTTCTTATGAATTTTTTTTTATCCTTCTTTTTTCTCATTATTACTTTTTATCTGATATTATATTTTTCAATGCAGTTTCAATTTTTGTTATATCCACAATTGTATTGATACAAGGTCCTTCAGGTCTCTCATTAAGAACACCATAAACCGGAATAGGAAATACATCCTGCAAACCATCCACCAGATCTCGCTGACAGGCAACAGCAATGATAAATTTTGGTTTATGCTTGATAATTATTCTTCGGGCAAGAGTTCCACCTGTGGCAATGGCTATTTTCACATTATATCTTTTGGCGAGTTTTATCAATTCGGAAATATTGCATTTTCCACAACCTGCACAATTATTAATATCAACTGTAATTCTTAAATCACATTCTGTACTTTGTAAACAATGGGGAAGAAGAATAAATATTTCTTTCGCTTTGAATTTCTTATTTATTGTTTTCATGAGAGCATTATTCACATGAACATAAGATTCGCGGAGTTTATCTTTCGAGATTCCGATGATCCTTCCAAAAACAATTGTCACAGGAAAAAGAACTCGATTAAAAGCTACAACTGCAAAACGTGCAACCAGAAAATTCCGTTCCAAAAAGCAGGTTAGGTAAACCAGAATTGAACCTAAAATCAGGACCATATAAAAAATACGAAGTGCTGTTAAAGAAATTTCTGCCAGAAGTTTATTAATTTCGTGCAGGCGGGGAGATACAAACCACCACAAAAGAGTTGTAATTACCATCATCAAAAGTAATGTAACTGTGGCTATCCTCAAAAAAAGATTTTTGCCTTTTGTGGTTATTTCAAAATCCATTTTCGAATTTATCTCCTATTTCCAATCTGGCACCAAGATTAAAAGCAAAAGAACTCATGATCTTTTTTCCTGCCGGTTGAACTCTTTTAATTAAAATATCATAATCTAAAGTTGCTACTACCAGACCAATATTCTTTATGATTTCCTTTATTGTTCCTGGTTTATTCTCAGACTTTATTTTAAGAATCTCAGTTTCAATAATCTTGATTCTCTTTTCTTTAATCGAAGCTATTGCACCAGGTTTTTCTGCTAA
>JAUWNO010000316.1 GCA_030612605.1 Armatimonadota bacterium | reverse complement strand
TGACCCATCTGCTGCAAGCTCTGCATCAAAGACTGCATTCCACCACCACCACCTTGCTGCATATTACTGCTTGCCTGCATCAAATCGAAAATCATCAGATTTATTCCTTTCTGAATATTGCTGAGATATGTTTTTACTTTATTATTTTTTGCATCATTAATATCAGTGAATAAATCATGATAATTGGAAAATGTGAAATTAGCATCAAAAACAAATTTCGGTCCGATCGCGAGAATTATAATGGGAACACTATAAAGTTTTTTCAGGGTCAAATCGATTCCTTCGAAATTAGCAATTTGAGAAGGTAAAATGGCAAAAGGGTCTTTCACATAACTTTGTGCAGATTCTTCGTGTTTATCAGAGAAAATCAGCAGTCTCCTGATCGTTTCTTCGATTATTTTCCCCATTTCCATCATAGAAGAAGATGACATCATCTGCTTCATTTCCTGTAATTTTTGCGTCATTTTCTGCATCTTTTTGGATGCATTCTGCTGGCTTTGTTTCGCCTGCTCGAATTGCTCGGATTGCAAATTTTCAGAGCTTTCCTGCAAATCCGAAGAAAGGCTGTCCTGTTCCATCTGCTCCTGAAGTTCTTCCATTTTTTCTGATATTTCTTTATCTTTTTTCTCATCCAAAAGTTCTTTAGCTTTTTCAATTTGTTCTTTCAGGTTTTCCAGTTTTTCGGAAATCGTTTGCTGTTCTTCAGATAAGTCCGAACCATCTTGTTTGTCAGATTCGGTTTCTTGCTGCTCAGTTTTTTCATTCAGTTTGGATTGCATCTCTTCCATTTCCTCAGATATTTCCAGAGCTTTTTGAATAGCTTGTTCCTTCTTTATATCCTCCAGCAGATCTATGGTTTGTTCCAGTTTTTGAATAAAATCTTCCATTGAGAATTTGAGATCTTCCATTGCTTTTTTCATAACTTCCGGGTCCATATTTTCCAGAGATTCCTGCAATTTCTCCATTGCTTCCTGCAATTGTTCATTAGAAATCTCTTCCATCAAGTCCTTGATTTTCTGCATCTTTTCCAGGGTCTCAGCAGAAAGAGCTTTATTACTTTCAAATTTCTCAATCAAATTCTGATATTCTTCTGTAATCTGCTGAATATCTTTATTCATATTTTCCTGGTTTTCCAAAAACTTTTCTAATTCCTTTTTATCATCCCAATCGAATTCATCTTTTTTCAGCATTTCACGACGTTTCTCTTCAAATTCTTTTTCCAATTCTTTAGATTTTTCAAGTGTATTTTGAAGGATATCTGTATTCTCTTCTTCTTGTCTTTCAATTTCCTGGTAAATTTCTTCAATTGAGGGAAACCTGGCAATGTACTTCTGGCTCTCCGCTGTTTGTTTTTCAGGTGAATTATCAGTAATTTCTGTCCAATAAACTACTTTATCTCCGGGAATCAGGAACATCCGGTTCAAATCAAAAACATATTCTAAATTCAATAAACTTCCTTCAATCTCATTCCTAATTTCCAGATATGTCTCTTCTCCATAATTAATGAAATAAAAAAGTTTAAGATTTTGCAAACCAAAATCATCCGAAGCAAATATCTTGAGAGGAAGCAGCATATTTTGAGTGAGTAAAGTATCTTTCCCGGGTGAAACAATCTTAATTTCTGGTGCTTTATCCGGTACAACTGTAATTGATTTGCTGATTTTCTGAGATACATTTCGCAGAATATCTTTCAATCTAAAATGATAAGAGCCATTTTTTAAAACTATAAAATTAGTTTTGAAAGAAGATTTTCCGAGTCTTTCCATTTGCTTCAATTCACCATCTGAGAAAATGATATGTGCAGTTTGAATCGGATTATTAGCTTCTATCTGCAAAATCACATTTGTGTTTTTGATAGCTTTGATATGACCGCTGCTTTCTTGCTCGAATTCAGGTTTGAGTCCTGTATATCTGGGAAAATCATACCTGATGGAAATGGTTTTCACTGTCGGATATTCAAACACATTTACCCTAAATGTATCTGAACTGGCAAAGGGAGTTTTTATAAAATAATTAAACGAAAAATCCAGGTTGTTAAAAGTCTTTTTAAAATCGAAAAGTTTAGTTTCTCTCCATTTTTCTTCGATCTTATAAAAAAGAAAATGTTCCACTTCTCTTTCAGGATTAATAACCTCGATTAAAAGATTTTCATTTCGTGAAATGATAATATTTCCGGGTTCAACTTCCACAAATACTTTGTGAGCAACCGGAGGAAGTTTGTTCATCAAAAAAAAGTTTAGCGTTTTGGAAAATTCTTGAGGATTCAAAATAAAAATTAAAAATGAAAATATTACAACTGAAATAAATGGAAGAATAAGAAATTTTATTTGAGCCCAATCCGGTTTGATAATTTGAGTTTCTGCTTTTTTATCTGCCTTTTTAAAGATGAGCTTGAGAATTTCAGGATCGAACTTTTCATTAAGAAGTTCCAGAGCATTCTGATAAGTATCGGTTTTATCTTTGTTGAATTCATCCAGAATTTTTGCAGCTTGAAACTTGTTTATTAAAGATTTTACAGTTTGAAAGATGAGATAGAACAGGATCAGAATTATTGCTATTTTCAAACAAAAAGCAAAATAGAATAATTCGCTTTGATGACCTTCTGTAAAATTAAAGATAATGAAAAAGATACTGAAAAACAGGAAAAGTAAAGAGATAATGAGAATCAGAAACTTCAGGATGAACAGCGAGTTGCTCATTAATTGCTGAAAATTTATCTTTCTTTCGAATAAACGCATATATTTCACCATATTTTTTGAAACCACAAATTAACCCAGTGAGATATTAATTATCAAAGCTATCCACTTTGAAGAACATCAATTATCTAACGGGGTGAACACAAATTAACACGAAGATTATGTATTCTCGTTCCAAAGCTCTAACATTGGAATGCATAACCTGGAAAATATAAAATATCACTCTTCTATATGAAGCATATTCTGTTGCTGTCCAATGCAACGTAGCGACATTTAAAAACAATATATTTTATGCAAGATTTTTAAAAAATTTGACAAATAATATTAGTTATTTAATTCTTCGACTTGTGTTTTTGAAAGGTAAAAAATTGAAGTACAGATCTTTTTTAAAACTGTATTCAAAGGAGATGCTTTGATTTCTGATACGTTACGTAATAGCATTAAAGATTCTTTAGAAGAAATTGCTTATAAAAGAATTATTCTTTTTGGGTCCAGAGCTCGTAACGATTATTCATTACAAAGCGATTTTGATATTCTAGTTATTGTAAAAAATATTACTTCAAAACAGAAAAAAATAAATCTATCAACACTGATTAGAAAACGTTTTGCAGCAAAGATGTTAGATGCTGATGTCTTAGTGAAAGACGAAAAAGAGATTGATTATTT
>JAUWNO010000351.1 GCA_030612605.1 Armatimonadota bacterium | reverse complement strand
ATATGAACCGTCAAGATTTTGGGGATTATCAAGAGGAAACAACCACGGCTGAGAATAATAGGTAAATTCCCCTTCACCGTAGTTTTCATTTTTCAGAGCAAAGATTTCATTATTAGAATTGTATCCCATAAAAACAACTTTGTTTTCCTGTACTGTCATGGCTTTATAAGGTTTGATATATTCCGGGATGCCGGCATGCCAGTTATCAAAAAGCTCAATGGTTCGATATGACCAGTCGAGAGTAGATTGGTTATTAAAATCATCGGTATTAAAATCTGCATAAGCCAAAATTACATTTTCGATAAATTCACCTGAAGCTGTTGGCGTGTTATTATTTGCATAAATATAAATTCTTCGATACTCTCCTCCTAACGGAGAAATATCAATAAAAACATTTGGCCAGATAAATTCGTCATCATCATTACCTGTGAGAGGTAATCCTACTTCCGGATTATCAATTACCATAAATTCATCTATCCACAAACCCGGAGAACCCATCATATGATACAAATCATAAGAAGACAAAACATCATAAGAATTGTCATCTTCCACTACTGCATTCCAAGCGACAAACGGGTTACAGGTTATTGGGTCGAGATCCAGACTGGGAAATCCCTGGCGAACATCATTCGTGCTTACCGGGTCTGTGGCTGTTACATTGCCGTCTTCATCGATGTAAGCATAATAAACTCTTCTTTCAGTGATGGAAGTTTCCTGTGCCTGAAAAACAATATAAACTCCTCCTGCAGGCAAGCCATACGGAGTTGATATTTCCGGCTGAACACGAATAATGAAACTATTATAATTTCCCGGCATGTATTTTAACTTTGTTTCCATCAATTCTGTTGGTTCAATTATGAACTCGTAATTTGGGACCTGTGAAAATAGTGTAAATGTGAAAATAAAAGATACTAAAAACAAAATACTTTTTTTCATGTCTCCTCCTTGTCACGCCGTAGTTTTAACGAAGGCGGACTGTCAAAACGCCGTCCCGAAGCCTATTTCATCAGCAAACATTTCTTCATTGCAACAGATTTTCCATCAATTCTTAATTGATAGAAATAAACACCTGAACTTACGGGTTGGTTATTTTCGTCTCTACCGTTCCAAAGTATGGAGTAGCCGACTCCGTCGGCTCTTGTGACGAGAGACTCGTCACACTCCAAAGTTTTAATCTTCTGCCCTTTGATGTTATAAATTATCAACTCCGTGCTCTCCGTGAACTCCGTGGTTAAATTGAAATAGATTGTCGTGGTTGGGTTGAATGGATTGGGAAAGTTTGAGAGTTGAAAACCTGTCATTGGCAATTGCTGATTTTCTATTCCTGTGATTTCTACAATAATGTCATTAGATCTTGCTGTTCCACCTCCACCAATTGAATTATATGGCGTGAGATAATAATGCCAAACTCCGGGAACGATAGTATCGTCTGTTATTTCATTGCTCATACCGTAAATTATGAAGAGAGTACCATCATTTCTTTCAAGATCATATCCCGTAATCGGGTCGATAAAAGGACCTCCATGCAATCCCTGGGTTGGATTTTCCCAGGTGAGTGTTATGGAAAGCTGATTTGGTGCTGTTTGTTCACCGTAAAAATTACTGACCGAATCCGGCACATCCGGTCCCACCCATACACTATCTGAAGCAGAAGAACCTCCATAATCGGTAAAGGCTATTAGATCGTAAAAGTACATTCCTGAAGAAGGGACATAATCTATATAGGTACAGGGATCGCCGAATGTTGCAGTAGTATTAGTAAAAATAAGAATTTCATCACAGTATAATCGCATTTCAAGAAACCCTGTAAGAGGATTTCCAATTAAATTAACAGATGGATTTATCCAGTTTATTGTAACTTCCAAAGCTCCGCCCGGATCAGCAGTTAAAGTAAAATCCTGAGGAGGTTCGGGAGTATACGCATCTGGAATGTATCCAACTTCATATCCAAAAAGATAAGAAGGATTTCCTTTGGCAATTCCTCCCAAAATCACAATATATTCATCAAGCTCATCAGTGCAGAATAATCCACCTGCATGAGTTCCGGGAAAATCTTCACTAACATTATGAGTAAGTCCTGTTGGAGCCATCGCTGGAAGACTGAACTGTTCCACGATACCATCACCACCCGTATAAATTCCCGAATATATCCAGAGATTTGGTTCTTCTAATGTAGAGGAATCATGAGCCAAGCCATTCAGGTTAATAGGAAAAATAAGCTGATTGAGAATAAATCCATTCCTGTCAATTAGGAAAAGATTGTCTGTAAACCAGTTGGTCACCCAAAAAGCATCATGGTCAGGATCATAGGTAATAGCACGAACAGGCAAAGGTGTATTAATCGCACTTACGATGGATTGTGTGGAGAAATCCATTTCATAAATCGTGCTGGTTGTTCCGTCTCCTGCATAAAAATAAGTTCCGTCATAGGCCAGGTCGTGCAAGCCAAAGGGTAATCCGTTTATCGAGAAGTTCTCGATCCAGTTTCCTGTAAGGTCGAACTTAGCAATCTCATTGGAAAGGGAATTGGAAACATAAAAGTATGTGCCGTCTGTTTCTGCTCCTGCCGGACTTGATAAGCCTGATGAAGTGGAAACATCAAATTGGAAATGCAAATCCCAGATTTCATCGGTTTGGGATAAAAGAGAATTAATAATAATAACAACGAATAAAACAATTAATAATTTTTTCATAAAGACCTCCAATAATATTTTTTTAAATTTATTTTTCTATCTCAATAGAAGCATCTTCTTTGTTTGGGAAAAATTTCCTGCTTTTAGTTTGTAGAAATAGATTCCTGAACTTACAGGATTGCTGTTTTCATCCATTCCGTTCCAGGTTATGGAGTAAAACGACCGTGTCGTTTTTGCATTAACACGGTTAATGCACTCCAGAGTTTTCACCTTCTGTCCTTTGATATTATAAATTTCGATCCGCCACGGCGGATAAGTCTCTGCGTTCTCTGCGGTGAATTTTATAGTAGTTTCAGGGTTGAAGGGGTTGGGAAAATTCAAAAGCTGAAATTCAGGTACTGGCAAAAGGTTAATA
>JAUWNO010000302.1 GCA_030612605.1 Armatimonadota bacterium | reverse complement strand
TCAGGATGGAAATTATTTTTCCGAAGTGACAGATGAATTCGGAAGTGTGACAATTTCTCATGCTTTGATTGCAGGTGATGCAAAAATGGTTGTAACTGCTTTCAATACTGAAACAATTTATGATGATGTTACTGTTATTCCACAGGGAGGAGCTTATGTGATCTATAATAATTACATTATTGACGATTCTGCTGGAACCGGTAATGGTAATGGGGAACTGGATTATGGTGAAACTGTTTTACTGGATTTGACATTAAACAATGTGGGAAATGTACAGGCAGATAATGTGGATGTAACTCTTTCTACTACAGACCAATATGTAACAATTCTGGATAACACGGAAAATTTTGGCAATATTCCTGCTAATCAAATGGTGACTGTAACCGGCGGTTTTTCTTTTGAAGTTGAAACTGATGTGCCTGATGAACATGGAATCTTATTCGATATTGAAGCAACAGATGGAACCGATGTTTGGACAAGCAGTTTTTCGATTATTGCTCACGCTCCTGTATTGGAATTTGCCGGATATATGATTGATGATACAGCTCAAGGTAATGGTGATTTCTTTTGGGATGCAGGCGAAACTGTAGATATTCAACTTACAATAGAAAATAGCGGTTCTTCAATTGCCATTGATGTCTTCGGAGAACTTTTTTCATCCGATCCTTACATAACCATCAATACCACGGGAACATTAAACTACGGAAATATTGAAGAAGGTGCTTCCGGAGAACTATCCTGCAATGTAACTTCGGATCCAAACACACCGCAAGCTCATTTAGCGTCGTTTACTTTTGATATTTTAGCCTGGGGAGGAATCACAGGAACTGGTTCATTTGGTGCTCAAATCGGTGGATATCTCATAGAAGAATATTTTAATATATTTCCACCAACCGGCTGGTATGTGGAAGGTAGTGGTAATAACTGGTCAGGCTCATCTACAAGTAATGCCGGAGGAATTGCTCCTGAAGCAAAATTCAGTTGGTCACCTTCTTTTGTTGGTGAACAGAGATTAGTAACTCCTACGATCAATACAACCGGTTCATCATCTTTGGAATTGGAATTCAAACATTATATTGATCATTACTCAAGCAGCTTCACCATTGGGATTTACACAACCAGTGATGGCAATACCTGGAATACAGCCTGGGATATGAATGTTTCTTCCTCTTTGCCGGCTACAACTGAAACCATCACAATATCAACTCCTGATGTTGGTTCATCAACCTTTCAAATGGCATTCTTTTTTAATGGGGATTCTTGGAATATTAATTACTGGTATATAGATGACGTAATTCTCGGTGGAGG
Source organism: Armatimonadota bacterium (assembly GCA_030612605.1). Taxonomy (GTDB): domain Bacteria; phylum Cloacimonadota; class Cloacimonadia; order Cloacimonadales; family TCS61; genus JABMPU01. Next base: position 2,259 of record JAUWNO010000302.1, on the reverse strand, counting down.
TCAACCAGCTACTGGTTTTATCGAAGGCTCAGTTACTTTGGTTGGTGGAGCGGGAAATATTGAAGATGTTATTATAGATGCTGGAGGAACCACAACAAATCCAAATTCGTTTGGAGGATACTCTCTGGAAGTGATACCTGGGACTTATGATGTGACAGCAACTTTAGATGGATATTCTCCCCAGACTGTTGCCGGTGTTGTTGTTGTAGCAGGCTCAGCGACAGAGAATATAGATTTTACACTTAATAGTACTGTTAATACGAATATTCCTTTGATTCCGCTTGTAACCGAATTGACTGGGAATTATCCAAATCCGTTCAATCCTGAAACCACAATTAATTTCTCTCTTCATGAACCCTCTCATATAAAGCTCGTAATTTATAATATTCGCGGTCAAAAAGTGAAAACACTCATTGATGATGAATTGGAAGCTGATTATCATTCTGTTGTTTGGGATGGATGTGATGATTCCAGAAAAGCGGTTGCCAGTGGAGTTTATTTCAGTTTATTCGATGCTGCAAATGGAGAATATACTTCAACCAGAAAAATGATCTTGATGAAATAAAAAATTTCGCCCCGAAGAAGTTCGGGGCAACTTTTTCTTTTCTAATGAAGTGATGTACATCGGTCACTCATAAATATATCGAAAACCCGAGTCGAGTTTCTAACCCGACTCGGGTTTTTAATGGAAGATGAGTTCGATCAACCTTTCAGCAGAACTTTCTGAATAATCAAAATTACTACATTCTTTGTAAAAAGGTAATCGTTTTTGCCAAAGTTCAAATAATTCATTTTTTGAGAGTTTTTGCACAAGAGGTCTATTGGAATTGGAAATTCTTTTAAAGATTTCATCAAATGATGGATTTAACCAGATTGTATTCTGGTTTTTCAAAAAGTGACAATTGTTCTCGTTTTCTACAATTCCACCACCTGTTGCAATTATACCGGATTTTATCCAATTCAATAAAATTTCAGTTTCTAAATCACGAAAATATTTCTCTCCGAATTTCTGGAAAATATTCTCTATGAATAAATCAGTTGATTTTTCAATTTCCGAATCAAGGTCATAGAAAGATAAATTCAATTTAGAAGCGATTTGTTTCCCTAAAAAGGTTTTTCCACAACCCATAAAACCAGTCAGGAAAATTATTGTTTCAGACGAAATTGGTTTTTTTAGGTTCATTTTAAATTTTGATAATAAAAAAAGGCGACATAAGAGTCGCCTTGAAATTATTAAAAAATTATTTTTCGGAAAGAGCTACATCTTCTTTTGCTTCCTTCTTTTCTTCAGTATTTTCCGGAATATTTTCTGGAGCTTTCTCTTCTTTTTCTGCAGGTTGTTCAGTTTGTTCTTCTGGTTTTTCCGTTTTGATTTCTACTATTTTTTCTTTTTTCTCTTCTTCCTTTTTTTCCAGAACTCTTTCTTTTGGTTTTTCTCTTTTAAATCTTTTTTGTTTAGCTTTCAATCTTGATTCTTGAGCTTCAACAAAAGCTACCAGTTCTTCCTTATTTTTAGTAAAGAAATAAGCCTTTATACTCAATATCAATCTCCTGTTTTCCAGGTCAAGTTCGATGACCTTGAGGGGAAGTTCATCTGCAATCTCAAAAACAGCTCCAGCTCGTTTCAAACCTGGAACAGCAAGATGAGATAATGGGACAAATCCTTCTACAAGGTTGTCTCCAACAGGCACATCAACCAGAACACCTTTTGAGATCAGTTTCACGATTTTTGCTTTAACTTCAGTATTTATCGGTAGCTTCTCATCCAGGTTTTCCCAGGGGTCAGGAGCGAGTTGTTTCACACCTAAAGCGATTCTGTGTAAGGCTTTATCGATAGAAAGGATTTTCACTTCCAATTCTTGTCCTCTTTTAAAGACTTTCTTTGGATTGTAAATTCTCTTAGTCCAGGAAATATCGGAAATATGGATCAATCCTTCGATATTCTTTTCGATTTCTACAAATACGCCAAATGGAGTAATACTTCTAATTTTACCTTTAATAGTACTATCCATCGGATATCTTTCTTCGATAGTGAGCCAGGGATTCGGTTCCATCTGTTTAATGCCAAGAGAGATACGTTTTTCTTCTTTTGAGATGGTGAGCACAATTGCTTTGATAGTATCTCCAACTTTCAATATTTGTTTAGGATGTCGTATTTTTTGTGTCCAGGACATTTCAGAGATGTGAACCAGACCTTCAACTCCGGATTCCAATTCCACAAAAACACCGTAATTGGTGACATTTACAACTTTCCCGGAA
>JAUWNO010000457.1 GCA_030612605.1 Armatimonadota bacterium | reverse complement strand
ACTACCCAGATATTCCCACCTATTTCTCTGGCTGCATCTTTTGCATCTTCAGCTTTTTCGATCATTTTTCCTTTAGGAATGGGAACATCGTATTTTGCAAAAATCTGTTTCGCCTGATATTCGTGAATATTCATATTTCCTCTTTATTTATTTATTTTTAACCACGAATTAACACTAATTAACACGAATAATTCAATTATTACAAAGCACATTAAACCCTCGTTACTAAGCCACAGCTTAGTAACAGAAATTGAACATTCCCATCGGGCAGTTGCCTGATGAGAACGAGAAATGCAAACTATTTAAAGAGCAATTGTTCATCAATGATTTTTTGAGAAATTTTTGGAATAGCTTCTTCAACTTCCATTGTGCATGTTTCAGAAAGAGTAGAAGTATCAGTAACTTCTACCGCATAAATTTCAATTTCGGAAGGTAATTTATCTCCGTGTTGTTTAATGATTTCAAAAGCTTCAAATAGGCTGATATCGTGTGGCTGTGCATGGTTTCGTGTTTTTTTGAATTCTTCAAAAGTAAATTTATGAAGCTTTCCGGGTTCAGCTTTTCCGGTTTTTATTGAGTCAATTAAAATAAGTTTATCATAACCAATTATCTCATCAATAATTCTGAAGCCAGCAGCGCTGGCTTCAGAGACATCGACATTTTTACATTTTTCTTTTATTTTCTGTGCTACTCTTATTCCTACTCCATCATCGGTTAAAATCGTATTTCCCAATCCTAAAACAAGTGTTTTCATTAAACAAGCTAATCTCTTCTAATAGATTGAACTATATCTTTGTTGTTATCGCGAAGATTTACGATAAGAGGCATTTTGCCTGGTAAAGAATGAGTAGCACAAGCAAGGCAAGGATCATAAGACCGAAAAGCCATTTCCACCATATTCAAAAGCCCATCATCGAGGAAAATCTCTATTTTACCATGTCCCTCTAACCTGGTGATTGGATCTATTGTTATTTTCTTTGATATAATAATTTATTCCCCTTTTCAAAATTTAAAAAAATTGATTTCTCATTTCAACCTTTGTTTAAGGTTTATTCTATTTAATATAAATTCTTTAATTTTCTTTGCAATTTCAAAGGCTTCTTTTGCTTCTTGTATTGTCGGTTCAAAATAATCATCTGGATATCGAATTTCTACAGCATAATCTGTTAGTTTATCTGTTTCTTCTTTCAATGCAGAAATATCGTTATCTTTACTTTCACATTTTGTGATTAACTCACCAATTTCATGCGTTTTAGAAAAAGGAATGCCCAGAAAAACCAGATATGCTTTGATGTACTTTTCAGCTACCTGTTGGCAGTGAAAACAAACAGTCCCTGTTACGACATCGGAGAATGATAATTCGTGCTTTGCACTAAGCAGGTCTTTTTCTGCTATCAAAATCCAACTATCGATCAAGTTTTTTATTGTTTTCATAAAGAATCTTTCCATTATTTACTATGTTTGTGATAAACGCTTGTTTTACATCTTCCCACTCATCAATTTCCTTTTGAGTATAAACAATGATATCTTTGGGAATATCAGTGATTCCCCAAAGGTTTTTTCTTATTTCCCTCGCTCTTTTATATCTTGGAAGTTTGCTGTTTTTAATAACTAACAAATCCAAATCACTATCTTTGTTTGGATGACCATAAGCATAAGAACCAAAAAGTATGACCTTTTCCGGTTCATGCTTGTCTATGATAATCTTTACAATTCTTCTTAAGAGCTTTTGAGTAACCATTTAATTAACAAACCTCTATGTCTTCATCCTTTTTCTTCTCAACAAAGAAGTAGGCAAAGAGAAGCGATAGAAATATCCGGCAGGATCAACTATCTGATTAACAAGTTTTTCTACATCTTCATCGCTCATATTTTCTTCATTTTCGAGACCCACGATCGAAGCAAGAGCAGAAATCATTTTTCCGCCTACATCTTTCACTTCAGAAGGAGGTCCAAAACAACCACGACAGGGCATATTAGCAGAAATACACTTTCAGTATATCTTCATTCAGATCTACAATGGCTTCCTCACATCCTCCACAAGAAGCACACCAGTAAAAAGCAATTTTTGGCTTTGGCACTTATGACTCCATTTTACATCATCGAATCATATAAAAGATCAAGAAGATTATTAACTTTAATTTTTCCGCTATATTTTTCTGAAGCATTTTTAAGATTTAACTCGCAGGTTGGACAAAGTGTGGTTAAAACATC
>JAUWNO010000548.1 GCA_030612605.1 Armatimonadota bacterium | reverse complement strand
CGTATATCCCGAGCTGTGACTGTAAATATTTGTCAATTCATAGAATTTCAGGAAAACATTCTCAAGCTCATGTTCAGGAATTCCGATCCCATTATCCTGAACATAAAAGATGAGGCTTTCTTTATCATCGATTTCTTCCTTAGCAAAAGCTGAACGCCTTGCTCCAATGATAATTGTACCAAAATCTTTGGTGAAACGGATGGAATTTAGAACTAAACTGAAAATCATCAAACGAAAAGCTTCCCAGTTAAGCAGTGCCAAAGGCAAACCTTTTTCTAATTCCAGCTTGATAAACATATGTCTATCTTTAGAAATACTTTTAGCTTCTTCTGCAATCGATTCCAGGAATTCTTTCAGGTCAACCGGGCTTTTGCTAATTTTGGAAACTACTTTGTACTTATTAAAGTTAATTATATCTTCTTCAATCATATTTAGCCTTTCCAGGCTGTTATCAATTTTTTGGATAGTCTCCATTTCAGTTTTGGCAATTGTAGATTTTTTCAATCGATTCACATTACCTTTCAGGGAAACAAGAGGAGTTTTAAACTCGTGTGACACAATGTTGATAAAATCATTTTTCAAGCTATTTAAGGCATTTATTTCATAGTTTTTCTTTCTCAAAACCTCATATTGATTTGCATTTTTAATTGCTACGGAAATCTGGGTTAGAAGTAATTTCATAAATTCCGGTTTTATTTCCATCTGATTTTTAGGAGCATTAAAATTATCGAGATACAAAAAGCCGTGAACCTCATTTTCAACCATGATCGGAGCACAATATACGGAAAGAAATTCAGCCCCAAAATCGAGATATTCATCAAAATCAATTTCATTTCTGGCATTTTGCAAAAATATCGGTTGTTTATTTTTCTGGATTTCACTCAACACGCCTTTACTGATAAAAGTAAATTTATCCAAAATGTGTTTAGAATCATCCAAAGCAACCTTGAAAACATAGTTTTCGAATTTATCCTTTTTAATCAGGAAACCTCGACTGGCTCCAACAAAATCGAGTGCAAAAATAACCATTTCCTGTTCCAGTTTCTCAATATCCAAAATCGAGAAGAACTTCTGAGTGATATTAATCAGTTTTGTCATCAGTTCCATTTTTTTGTTTAAAGTATCGAATTCTTTTATTCGCAGCAAAATCGAGGTAAGATGAAAATGCAAAATTTTCAGGATTTCTATTTCAGCTTTCTGGAAATCCAGTTCACCTTTATCTGCGATTATCAAACATCCCACTTTTGCAGCCTTGATTCGCAGCGGCACAAAAACCACATGTGCATATCCCATCTTTCTCTGCAAAATGCGGTTAGTTTCAATGCATTTATCCATATTTTCCAGGTATCTTTCAGAATATAATTTTTTCTCATTAATGTTCACAGCAAAAAATGGTTTTGATTTATGATTGATTTCATCTGTTAAAACAATAGCGGAAAAGAAGGGAGAAAATAGTTTCTGGATTTTTTTATCGATAAAGAATTTAATGCGGTTAATTTCTTTTAACTTCAGAATGTCATAAATTTCTTCCTGCCAGTTTTCAACGTCTTCATCTAATCTTGGAACAATTTTTATTGTATCTAATTGGAGATAATCATCCAGGTAAAAGAAACTTTTGTTCAAGTAAATTTCTTTTTCATTTTCAGA
>JAUWNO010000222.1 GCA_030612605.1 Armatimonadota bacterium | reverse complement strand
CTTATTCAAGACCATTCAGAAAAATCGAATTTTGTACAAATGATAAGAGTATTAACAATATAACTTGAAATATCGTTTCATATACTTATTATCTTTCTTTTTCTTTTTGAGCCAATCTCTTCAAATGTTTTTCTTTCTTGTTATTCCCGTCCCGTTAATTCGGGAGGAATCCATGATTATAGTAAACAAGATTCCCAATCCAACCTTCGTACAACTTCGGCTCGGCAGGCAAGTTGGGAATGACAACAATCTTTATAGGATTACGAAGCGGAAGCTTCGTAATCAGTTGAACCTCTGAAACTCTGTGAAAGAAAATCCCAAATTACAAGCACCCTCGTACAGTCACTGCGTTCCTTACGGGGCAGGCAAATATCAAATAAATTCCAATAACCAAATATAGAAATTCAAAATAGTTTCGGTCATTTTAATTTGAGATTTTGAGATTATTTGTATCCGGCAGTTGCCGTATGTAATTTGGTATTTATAAAAAAAAATTGCAACGACAATTAGGAACTATCTACCAGTGGCGAATGACAGTGGTGTTATAGGATCACGAAGCGGAAGCTTCGTAATCAGTTAAACCCTGAACCCTTAACCTTGAACCCTTAACCTTTGAACCCTTGTAATAGATTCCCGCTTTCGCGGGAATGACAGAACATTTTTTATACTAAAAAAAGCCTTCTTGCGAAGGCTTTTGATTCATAAGAATTTGATACAAAAAAAAGAAATTATTTCATCAATCTAACTACATTTATGGCTTGCGTACCTTTATTAGTTTCTAATTGATCAAATTCAACATTTTCATCTGCAACCAGAAATTTACGTTCTCTTTCAGATGAAGTGACGATGGATTTCCAATGAGTAAAATATTCCTGTCCATCTTCACCGGTAATAAAACCGAATCCTTTCGCATCATCAAACCATTTAACAGTTCCCTTCATTAAACCTCCTAAAAATTAATCCCAACCAAATTTATTTTTCAAAAAAAAATAGCAAGAACTTTATAAATTTATTTCATTATAAACCAGTTTAAAGAAATACCTGCTTCATAAAACGAGTATTCTTTTTCCTTTTCCACAAAACTGAAAGGAGAAGATGTATCTCGGTTTACAAAATTATAATAAGTCTTAAAATCAATAGATTCTGAAACCGGCAATTTAAGACTGAAATTTATGGTGAAAATATCCTCATTCCGATTTACATGATAGGAATCTTCTATTTCGAGAGATTGATAGAATTTTTCTTCAAATCTGAAACCTGTATAAAAATCAAATGATTCGGAAAAAATTTCTACTGGAAATGAAAAGGAAAAAAAATATTTATTGGATTCATAAGAAGCATCGGAAGTTTCATTGATTCCATATTCTTCAAAAACTTCTTCCGGCTTTGCTTCAGAAGTTTTATATGAATATTGAAGACTTAATTTAAGATGCTCCAAAGGAAAAAATGAAGCCCGAAAAATACTCTCGAAATTATCCGAATCATTATAAATAAAATATTTATTATAGAAAAGCTGGGAATAGCCAAACCTGTAATTCACCTTTATTTTAGGATGGATTTCCCAATCGAAAATGGTTTCATAAACATTTTTTTTATAGGAATATTTCCTGTAAATATCCTCATCTTCGAGTAAACTTCTATATTGATTCACATAAATGCCCGGATGATAAAAATAATTTAAAGAGAGATTAATCCTCTTACTGAAATACTGTTTTAATCCAATTTTGATATATCCGCTGTTTTTGATGGAATTATTCCAATATCTGTTTTGACTGAGTAAAAATTTGAAAATCTGGGTGTGATTTAAGAACCTGGATTTCAGGTTGAAATACCATTTTACGGAAGTAATGAAATCATCGATTGATTTTATTTCAAATTTATCAAGATTTTCAGAATTTTTAAAAGCAGATATATCAGATTCTGAAAGTTTGAGGATATTACTGTTGTAATAATTCTCTGCTGTAATTCTGCTGCTGAATGAAAATTCTGAACTCCAGATAGACGCAGAAACAAAGATTAAAACAAGGCAAATTAATATTTTTTTCATTATTCTGAAATCCTCACAGATGATTTACTGATATAAAACCTGAATATTAATTCTCGATTCAAATCAACATCTTTGATTTCCAAATGATGAATTCCTGCTGGAAGTTTAAGAATATTAACATCACCTGTTGAGGGAGTTTTTTTTTGCTCTTCAGGAAATATCGCTTTCAAAGATTTATGTGCAACTTCTTCAAATGTAGAAAACAGTTTTCCATTATCAGATACATCAAATCTATAATTGTATCTTTTCGTAAGACCATTCTCGAAGATCAGTCTGCTGACAATTTTCAGATAAATAGGACCTTCCAAAGTTAATCTGATATTTTGAGATACTGCAGAATAATAGGTGTAAGATTTCTCATCGATTTCTATAACTTTTTCCTCTTCATAAGATGCGGGACTAAAATAAATGTATTCAATTTCGCGGTTCGATTTTGTTATATTATCAGCAGAAATCTTAATTAGCAATTCAAATTCAGAAATATTTTTTATACTAATCTTGGAAGAAGTTTCCACTATTTTTTTTCGCACTTTATTATAAGCTGAAACTCGCTTTCCATTCACACTGAGAGAAACTTTACTGGGTTTTATTATTTTGTTAATTTGCTGGATTTCATCATTGATCTGCAGCTCATAATTGTAATCGTATAATGATGATTCTTCCAGAACTATCCGTGATAGAATAATTATTGTATCGATATTCACGGTTGAAAACTTGATTTCTTCATTGGGTTGTAAAATATAATAATTTATGATTTTATTAGTTTTCTTATTGAAAATAGGATATTTATTATCGGCTTTCAGATATTTTATCTCACCGGAAAATACAGGAATAGCAATTGCAATCGCAAAAAAAATCAGGATAATTCGTTTCATTAAAAACCTTTTTTATTTACATATCCATTCACAGGTTCAAAGTTCAACCTGTTAAACTTCTTTCTTGTTTCCAAATTCATCTATCTCATTCCAAAAAAAAGAATAAAAGTAAAACTTTTCAAAAAACTGCATTCCCAAATACAATTTGGGAACGAGCAGGATAATTCGTTTCATTAAAAACCTTTCTTATCAATATAGGCGTTCACAGGTTCACGCTGTTAAATTTCCTTCTTGTTTCCAAATTCATCTATCTCATTCCACAAAAAAGAATAAAAGTAAAACTTTTCAAAAAACTGCATTCCCAAATACAATTTGGGAACGAGCAGAATCCGTGAACCCAGAACCCTGAACCCTGAACCCAGAACAGCTAATATATTTTCTCATCTTCTTTCAATGTAAGATATCTGTGATCAAAAAATATGATTACTAATATCAAAATCACGATTATTGCCAAAGCAATAGCTGCAATATTCATGTTGTATCTTTCATCCAGGAAGACACGTCCGTTCCCGGGTTTGGGTAAAGGATCCGGTGCAATTGGCAGTTCATAAGTTTCTGCAATGCTGATAACATCTAAAATATGAATTACAGGAATACCAATATCTGCAAAAAGAAACATTGTGCCTTTCAAAGGAATGTTTTTAAGATTTATATACCTGTGAAATCCGGGTTTTACCAATCGCCCATTAATCGCATTTCCTAAGCTGGAAAGACCACCTCCAACATTTACGTATAATTTTATTTTCCCTTTTGAGCTGAGAATTCCCATTTTTGATAAAATATTTTGTTCCAGGGTATTTTCCTGTATAAGAATAATATTGTTTCTTTGAGCTGCCTCGATAATCAGATTCCTGCCGGTTTTGTTTAATCCCCGCCCCAGATCTCTTCCACCACCGATCGAAGTGGCAACACTTTTATATTGAAAAATTCCATTATCATTAAGAACTGATTCCATGTCCAACCAGGTAAAATCCGGGTCTGTTGCACCAAACATGGAAGCACCAACAGATGATATCATTATCAAATCCAGATCCAGAACTTTGGCTGCACTCATCACAGCAATATTCAGAGCTGGAAAAGAACCTGTGCAACTAAAGGCTATTTTATCACCCCTTTTCAATTTTGTTTTTTTGAACTGATCTATCATCACGGCTGCGAAATTCGGATTTAAACTTGTAAGTTTAGCAGTTAAACTTCCTCTATCAGTTGTGATAAGAGTCTCCTTTTCGCCAATCAAGGTAGTTTTGTTTGGGTCGTTAAGTTCTTCAATAAATACACCTTGAGCGATTCTGTAATCCTTAATTACTTTCATTGCATCCTGCATCAATTGTGCTGCTGCCAATTTCTCTGAGAAATATTTTTCCCTCAGAAAAACACGGCTTGTTTCAACCCAGATAAATAATGCTATACTCACCACAAAAAGTAATAATAAACTTCTTCTCGATTTCGAGCTTGGAACAAACATATCCTTTCCTTAATTAAATTATTCTTAATTTATTTATTTTGTCATCCTGCTTGCCAAGTCGAAGCTAGCGAAGACTGGAGAAATTCTAATCTTTCAAACTCACGAAGGAACTCATAACAGAGAGATTCTTCGGAAGTCTGCCTTTGTAAGTTTTCCTCAGAAAGACAGGTTTTATATTATTCATCAATTAATTCCTCATACAAATCCTTCCATTCGGGATTCATCTTTTCAATAATCTCAATTTTCTTTTTCCTTAACTTTCC
>JAUWNO010000128.1 GCA_030612605.1 Armatimonadota bacterium | reverse complement strand
GGAAAGTCGAAGAGATGGTATATGAAATAGAGAAGGTGTTCAATAATGGGAAAGGAGATATATAAAGAATTTGCAAAATTTTGGTTGAGTATGCAAATTCCACTGTACGGTAGTATTCTTTATGTTATGCTAATGCATTTTAATTATGTAGTTGCATGGGCAATAACAAATACAGTATTTGCAGTAATTATGTTTCCTTTTCAAAGGAAGTATATATTTAAATCGGAAAGTTATAAAATAGGAGAAGAAAAAATATGAGCCAAAAAGATGAGCTGCTTGAAAAAGAAGAAGCAGAAAGAGTTCGAAAAATGCAGGAAGCAGTATCAGAGCTTCCAACGAATAGAATAGAAACCTATTTAGTAGAAGTTGTAGACCGGCTAATGGACACGCAAATGGTGTTAGAAAATGTCCAGATAGCAGCAAATATTGAGAAGCAGAGAATGGTGAGAGAAGGTGTTGATTTTAGATACCAGCAAGCTCTACTCGATATTGCTACGGAACTGCACAGATATGCGACTGGTCAGGACAATTTGAAGGAAATAATAAACCAGATAAAAGAGCAAGTTAAATCAGCGAACACGGAAAGAGTAGAAGGAATGGATGTAGTATAGAAAAAGGAGGAAAACAAAAAACAATGGCAATGAGTGGAACATTGGAAGACGTGTTAGCAAGTTTGTACGATTTGTACATGCAAGGTAGAATAGATGACTCAAATGCACACTATTTTCTATCTAAGCTACACCACGACAATGGCGAAACTGTTTTTGGAGCAGAGGATATTGTTAAAATGATGAAAATGCTCCAGGAAGCCCGAAAATCGCAGATTTGAGGGTTTTGAACGCAACGTAGTGAAGTGAAAAACGAAAAATGGAATGTACGTACATCCTCGAAAACCCTTCTGTTAAAGCAAGGAGACGATATTACGTTGGTAGAACTAAATTTATTAAAAGAAGGTTAAAAGAGCATAAACGAGATGCCCGCAAAAACTACCGTCTCATTTATTTATTTTTTAACACTGTGCAAGTAGAATACGAACTTAAAAAATTCGGAGTTACAAAGTTCTTGGAATTGAGTGAAATTGATAAATTTGAAATATTAAATGCTTTTGTGCTTATAAAGACAAAAAAAAAAAAAGAAAAATGAACTGTAAGATATGTGGAGCGCCGATGGAACTGGAATGTGATGGAGATTATTCAGATTTTGGTTGGTATTGTTGGAATTGTGGGACTTTCATCAGTGATTGTGAGCCCTGTGGAAATTGCCCGGATGATTAAAATGAACAAGCAAATGGAAAAGTATTATAAAACTGGTGGTATTGTAGCAAAAGAAATTATTAATGAAAAGGATGAAAGACCAGAAAAAGCAGTAATAAAAGCTGCAAAAGAAAAATTCGGAAAAGAATTAGAACGAGCAAAAACTGAAACTGTTCCGAAAGAAGATTTAATAAAGGCTTTCGAAGCTGATTTAAAACGAAATGAACTCGCAGAAAAATTAAGAGTTAGTGTTGTTACAGTAAATAATTGGTGTCACAAATATTTCGGAAAATCATATAAAAATGAAAAACAGGCATTTCGTTCAAGAAAAATCAGAATAGAGCATTTTCAACCGAAAACAGTGGAAATGCCAGTTAATTTTGACGAAAGGATTCAAGGAGGTAATATCAAAGACCCAAGAGATATTGTAGATGAAGAGGGAAATTTGCTCAAATTGACTTCTGAAAATATTGAAAGCATTATAAATCTATATAAAAATGCACCTCTTTGTCCAATTCTTGCAAGTGAAGTAAGCGGAAAAGATTGGCGTGGTTATATTGTTGAGCCAGGCGATTTGTTTCATACTGGAGTAACAGATTTGCCTTACTATAATTATAATCCTGTTAAACGTTTGCGCCGAGCAGCAGCATCTTGGTTAAACCACGGAGATTTTGAACAAACAATACAAGCTGAGCATTATTTTAAAGGTGAATCAAAAGGTTTGATTTATTTAAAAGTTTGTTTTGCAACTTCAGAAGAAGATTTATATTTAACTAATGATGGTGGATTAATAATTTCAGAAAAAGCTTCCGCAGCAATGGCGTATAATTTCCTTGTACGTGATTATATAACGGAAAAAGTTGTAAGAAAAACAGAAATAGGCGAATCCAGAGCTGAATTAGAAGAAGTTGTTAAAAAATATCCAAGTGACCGAAAAATCCAGGCAGGCGAAGAGTTAACTCCAAAAATAGTGTTTACTGCAGATGGTTATTTGATAAATCATAAAATAAGAGGGCGAAAAAATTTCACTTTTGAATTTGAAATTTTGAAACGAGGGCAAATTGGCGTTGGAGATAAGCTTTTAGGTTTAACCAGCTTAAAAGGGATTGTATGTGAAGTTCGAAATCATATGCCTAATGATTCGGACATCATGATTAATCCGAATCAGGTTTATGGTAAAAAAGAAACACGGAAATGTGGTGCTGCATTGAAGGAAATAAATAAAACTGGAAGATTGGCAGTTTTTTATCAGGCGCAGCAATTAGCAAGTTCAAGGTTTTCGAAAAAACCTGTTTCTATTTCCTCAACAGTATATCCGATAATTGCTCTTTATGGTTCGAAGGAATTGCAAACCGAAATCCTGCCAAACCAAGAATTAGCAGATTTGTTTTATATGCTTGATTTGGTTTTGGACAATAAGGGTGAAATAAAATCAGTTAATAGGCAAGCAAAGCCCAAAGAAGGTGGCAAATTATATTTATTTAACCATTATCTTTGGGATATCGATTTTGTAAAAGAGAAAATCTGGTTACCTAACTGGTTACCTAAGAAAAGCTTGCAGTCTCGAAAATCGGGCATTAAGCAATTGCAAAAAACTCGATTATTTGAAACTATCGACCGATTGGGTAAGATCAATGACGATGAGGAAAGAAGTCTTGTTTTATTCAGCACCTTTAAGAAAGAAGCAATAATACAATTAATTCGTTCAGTAACATCGAAAACAAAAAAAGGAAGAAACAATTTTGTTGCTGTGGCAAAAATCGGAAAAACGTATGAAATTGAATTTACTCAGCACGATATGAGTCTTTTGAAAATAAAATCAGGGCAAAAAGTTCTTTTGCGCCGAGAACCAGTTGTAAGTAAATACCATGTTCAAGAATTTATTGCTACAAAAACAAAAGACCGCTTTCAGCAAAATAATACTGTAAAGCTTGTTCCCGAAGCAATTCGATTAATGGCAGGAGATATTGACGGTGATCCGTTAATTCTTTTAATCCTTAGTGATAAAAACTTCAGAGTTCCGGAAAAAGCTTATAAAGCAGAAAAACTCCGTTTGGAAAAAGAACTTATGAAGGATTTTGATATATCAAAAATAAATACTGAAGAGCTATATAAAACCGACGATGAATTATTGAATCTTGCAGAGGAAGAACATGCAAAACAAAGGAAGAGACGTCATGAAGTTCCTTACGTAGGCGGCGCGCGAAAGGCAGCTTCTATTGCTCAGGATTCAATAAAATTCGAAAAAGACGAAATCGAAGAATATGCTGTGTATTTAGAAGAAGGTTTGAAAGACGTAATGGTGGGGAAATTTGTATCAGAGGACGATAAAACAAAACGAATAGCTTTTTGGAAAAAATCGGGAAAAAGTGACTGTGCTTTAAAAATGCTTTGGAGGGATTTTAGAGAAGGGCAATTAAAAGGAACACTCTTGGATAAACTTTTAGGTAAAAAATTCTTGCCAAACGATAGAAGCGGATTATATAAATTGTTAATATCTAAAATCGAACGAATTGGCAAGTGAGGAAATATGCGCCCGATTCGACGGGACTCTGTCCCGGAGAATCCTATCCGGTTTTCAATCGCAAAACCGGAACGGATATTTCCGCACATTCCGAGGTCATCAGGTGCATGACCTCGGAAGTAAATTTTTGAAGTTTCCATCTTTCGGGAAATGCAAGTAAAATGAAGAGGAGGAAGCATGCAAAAAAGTAAAAGTATAGTTTTATTTTCAGAAACTTCGGATGATGCTAATTGCGCTATTATAATTAATATTCTTCCAAATGGTTCCTTCCACTGGAAAGGAGGAGTTTTTCTTAGAAACCTCAAAGAGGAAAGAAAGAAAACAAAAGGAAACAGAAAATTATTAGATTATAAAAGCAAATATTGTAAAAAATGGAGAAAGGAAAATCCTGAAAAAGCATATATAAAGGAAATAGAAAAATGAGTCCTTCAGTGAGAAATCCCATCAGTAATGAGCTGATGACGGTAAGAGGAGAAAAAACTTTTTGGGTTGTAAATCCAGAAACTGGAAAAAAGCAGAAATATTTGATTGCGGATTATTTAGTTGATAAAAAGCAAGCTGAAGAAAAACCTACTGTAGAAAAACCTATTGTAGAAAAACCTATTGCAGAAAAACCTACTGTAGAAAAACCTATTGTAGAAAAATCTGCAACAGAACCAATTATAGAAGAAAAACCGGAACCTGAAGTAAAGAAAGCGGTAAAAAAACGCAAAAAGAAATCAGAAATTGAGGAAAAATCGGAAGAAAAATTGGATGCATTAGGTTTTGGATTCTTCTAAAAAACATGGGAGCGAAAGGAACTACTGCAGTTTGCTTATATTGTGGCAAAATTGTTAAAAGGCAACCACACTCAAAATCGGCATACGTTAAATGCTTAGCTTGTCAGAAAGCTAAGAAAGCAAAAATGTTGCCTATTAAGCAATTCAATAAAGCTAAAATGGAATGGCTTCGAAGCATGAAGCACAAATAAAATGAACGAGGAAGTAACAGAGGAGAATGTTGGGAGCGTAGCGAGCAACCCTGGAAGTGTTGGAGGGACAGAGGAAGAAATTCCCGAGGAAGAACCAGTTCTTGTAGCACCAGTAGAAAGAAAAGCTGCAACTGGAGCTTATAAAAAAGTTGAGTTAAAAGTTGAAACTGTTAAGAAAGAGGTACCGGATATTCCTCATGTTTCAGCAGAAGAAGAGAAAAAGACAGAAGTAGCAACACAATTTACAAAAGAAGATAGCCATTTTTTTGCTCAGACAATCTGGACAATACCTCAAATGGTGTTTGGGGATTATATGGAAGTTAACGAAAAATTAGTTAACGCGTGGGGTGACCAACTTTTCAGTTATTGCGAAAAGAAAGGGTTCTCACCACTTGAATACCTTTTTGACGAGTTACCGCTATTAATTGCGACAGGTTCAATAGTTGGTAGTTTGGCTGTAAAGCAGCGTGAGCATAAAAAGAAATTAAAAGATGACAAAGAGAAAGAAGACGAAGAAGAAACCGACTGAAGATTGGGTAACAATTTTGGATAAAGCACATAAAAGAAAGAGAAGAAAGAAGGGAGATTAACATGAACATCGCGGCGAAGCCGCTCAAGTTCATATTTTTTCGCGTAGTGAAAGCGGAGGAAAAAACATGAAAATCTGGGGTAAATTAGACGAGGTACTTGGTGCCGGTATGCTTACAGGTGTAGCAGTATATGCTTTACACTTGACAGCGGATTTAGGTATTGTAATGGCTTGTGTTACGGGTATTGTAGCTCTATTAGCTGTTGGTGTAGCAAAGCAAAAGGAATGAAAGCTTTAATGTTTTCAAGAATGGACAAAAGAGCTAAACAAGCAGTAAAATTAAAGAAAAAAGGTTTTAGTTTCTTTTTTTGGACAGGTAAGTTTGTAAATGGTCGGGTTGCCTATTGTATAAGTTATGACCCACTAAAGGAGGAAAAAATAAAATGAAAGGAATAGACGCAATGCTGAAACCAGCATTACAGCTTTTGGAGGTTATGGTTCCCGATGCAGAACCGGAGAATGATGCATCAGTGTTTATGGCTGAACTTGTTGAAGATTATGTACCCTCTGATTTACCAAAAGATTTAATCAGAAAGTTTATAGTTGATGCTGTAAACAAAAATCCAGATAAATTCGATGAATTGTTGAGGGAATTATACATTAGGATTTTAGGGTATTTTAATCAGAAACAGGTGTAAAATGGAAGAAGAGGAAGGTGAAAATCAGCCAGAAATTGTTGAACAAACAACACCACAAACGGCTGAAATGGAATGGCATTCAAATAATGTTATAAGTATTTTTGGAAAAAAACGGTCGGGCAAAAGTATGTTCGCTAAGGTGGTTTTGTGGCCTCATCTAACAGATGTTGTGCTATACGACCTCAAGTTTCGAGCATAACGACCTCGCACAAGAGCGAGAGGTATATATTTGCCACAATATTGAAGGAATTTCGGAATTATGGGAAAGAGGTATTAGAAAAATAGTTTATCAGCCCTATAATCGAAGCATTGAAGATTTTAATACGCTTGCCGAAATGATATTTTATAGAGGCAATTGTGTCCTCTGGGTCGATGAATTAAAAAGTATTTCTACACCTTTAACTTGTCCATATTATTTGGGAGAATGTATTAGGTTAGGACAAATCAGGGGGATTGGAGTTATACTTGTATCACAAAGACCAGCAATGATACCATCGCTTGCAATT
>JAUWNO010000472.1 GCA_030612605.1 Armatimonadota bacterium | reverse complement strand
TGCAATATTCTTTTCCAATGTCTCCTCCGGAAAAATCTTCAGCATCTTTCATAACTTTTCCACAACTTTTGCAGATATAAACTTTCTTCATCATTTTTCCCTCTTTTATTTTTCTTTTTTTGCCACAGACTTGCACTGACTAAAAATGACTTCTTTTTAATTATAGAGTTATTCACTATTTTTCTTGTAAATCCTGTTATCCTGTCTGCTTTTTCTTTTTTTGCCACAGACTTGCACTGACTTTTTTCCTTCATCATTGGAAATTCCTTGTTCGATATTGCCTGCCCCGTAGGGAGCTTGCGACTGTTCGGGGGATATTCATTTTTGTTCCTCATTTTTTCAAACACCATTGTGCTGCTTTTTTCATCAGATCCCAATCCGAACCTCGGTCATCAAAATTATCGCTCGCAGGTAATCCGTCCCGCTCGCTGTCTTCCTCGAATTCAGGATGAGTTCCAATAATAAAAACTCTCCCTTCACCATATTCAAAAGCTGCGATTGAAGGTTGGTTATTAATATCATAAACGCCCAAAATATTTATCTCTGCACCTTCGTTTGGCAGGAACATGGGACCATAGCAATAGCAAATCCAGGTTGTGTCAGGCTCAGTTTGTGTGATGGGATGTGATGTGTTAACTATGTTTGTTTTGCACATTTTACAATGAGGGAAAGGAGCGATCTCATCGATTGGACCTTGAGTAGTTCCGGGAAAGATTTCTAATGAATTCATAGGAAGTGAATTGCCTTGCCAGAAAACCTTCTCACCCGTAAAATAGGCACCACCACAAATTCCAATATATCCTCCACCTTCATTAATGAAATTTCTGACTTTTTCAAATCCTTCCGAAGATATATTCTGTGAATACAGATACATATCACCACCGGGAAAACAAATAATACCGAATCTGCTTAGACTGTTATTGTTGATTGAATCAGCTTTTATCAAGGTAACCTCATAACCCATCCATTCAAACATTTTGGTTGTAGCAGTGATGCAACCTTCGTCTGCACCATTTTCAGAATAAAGAGCGATCTGGTCTGTGTGATTCTGAGTTTGAAGCGATTGGCAACCAGCTATAAATATGATAATAATTGAATAAATCCATAATAAATTCGAGAAATTTGTCTTTTGCATTTTTCCTCCATTTCAATATTTTAAAATTAAATGTTTGAAGGTTTTTATTATCGATGGTTTGAACTTTTCAATTACGCTGCCCTCTTTTACAAAGATCGGTTTTAATCTCAGGTAATGGTTTATTGCCCCAAAAAGAAAAGTAACTGCTGTTGCTACATCAACATCTCGATACCGGTTTTTTCTTATACCGATTTCAATTGCTTTATGAAAATGACTTCTGATGATCGATTCTCTAAATAAGATTTTTCTTCGTAATTCTTCGGAATAGAAAGGTAGTTCCCGGGCTAATACAACAAAAAGATCTTCTTCTTCCTGAATAAGTTCCAGGTATTGCTTAAGAAGTTGCTCCAGGTCGAAAGCTTTGAATACAAGTTCTTGGATGGTTGAACTGATCTCTTCTAATTCCAGATCAAAGATTTCTATGATTAGAGATTCTTTATTTTTGAAATGCAGGAAAATAGTACCATGAGCAATGCCGGCTTTCTGAGCAATCTGGGAAGTAGTAGTATTTAGAAAACCGTTTTTGATAAACATCTCTTTGGCAATTCTCAGGATTAATTCCCGGGTCTTCTTTTTTTGAATCTGTCTTTTATTCATTTTCTTTCCTTTTTGATGAGCACTCAGTCACCGAGTTTATTTTCAGCGAATATTTGTCAAGATTTTTTTCCTGCCTACTATCGAAAGAAACTATTCATCCACGAATTAAACGAATTTACACGAAGACAAATTAGCTTGTTCCCAAATGCTTTAAAATCACAAATAACAAATCTCAAAATACAAATAAATCTCAAATAACAAACAACAAATTCCAAAGAACAAATAAATTCCAAATACAAATACTTTATGTAAAGGGAATTTTATTTTAGTACAAAAACGGCAGTTTATTTTGATACAAAAATCCATTATTTATTCCTCAGCTTTGACAAGTTTCCGCCCAGCGTCCGGCAACCGCAGGCTGGGACCCCGGAGGGG
>JAUWNO010000515.1 GCA_030612605.1 Armatimonadota bacterium | reverse complement strand
ATTATTCCCTTGAGAGATAATACAATATAATTAAATTTTATATTTACACAGAAAACTGACCCCTGTGTTATTATATTTTTCTAATTTAAAAGTAAAATATCAATTATCCAAAAAAATGGGATGTGTTCCTATTTTTCTATGTCATGAAATCTAAAAATAACATGTCCTTCTTGCTTTCATTGTTTGCAAACTTTATATTCCATCGTCTTTCCATAAACTCAAGCAGTTTGAGCCCGCGCTCAAGAATGGCATCTGCATTCCAATCCCTATAAGCCGCCACCTCTATTTCACTATGAGAACCATCTGTATATCCTTTGTGAGATTTGCCTGACGGAAATTTCTTATCAGGAAAACTGTCATTCTGCATGCTTGAATTTTTGCTACTGGAAAGTGGTAACAGATTTCCAAGTGAACCGGTTAAAAAATTCTTTTGATCTTCTGTTTCATTTATAAAAACACTCTTCCAGTAGTCATTATCTGGAGTTTGCGGATAAATATGTTCAATGGAGACTCTATCTTTTTCGCTTTTTACGAATAATTTCCAATCAATTTTTTGGTTTCCATTTTGCATAACCTTTTCTGTTTCGTATTCATATAAAAAGTAGTGCAGACCGTTCCATCCATAAAAACCTCCACCATTGTTATAGTGTCTACCGATATAATCTTTGAAACCATAATAATTAAAAGCAGTTTCTGGATGTAACCATTCCTCAATACGTGTTTTTAAAGATTCGCAAATACCATTTACAGAAATTATTCCGTTTTGTAGTTGTTTTGTAAGTCTATAATATTCACTATTTCTGTAAGTAGAAAAAGCCCTGCCAACCCTGAATGCTATAAATATAAATCTCTCAATTTCCTTTAGTAATTTTATTCTACTTTCAGTTGTAATATCTGATCTGACATAAGAGGCGACAACAAGGGGTCTAAAATATGCGATTCCGATTCTATTCAACCTATCAATCCAAAGGCTTTCTTCGGATGTAAAATCAGGGTTATTTAACGGGTTAAAAGAGTTATACCAATGCAACGCTGCAGATTTAAGACTTCTTACATAATTTAATATTTCTTTTGGTGACAACTTTGCTTGGTTTACATTTTTTTCTTCTAATGTATTCTCTTCAATTTCATCATCTTCATCATTGTCCCGTACTTCAGTAATTGTAGTTATAGAATCTAGCTTAACCTTCGTTTTATTGAATACATTTTGAGGTGTAAATTTTTCTTCAAGAAGAAATCGAATGTAGGCGTCACCTTTTTCCCTGGTATATTGAAAGTACATAATCCAATGTGCAATTAGGAAATCATCATCGGATAAGGGGTTCTGCTTATTTCGGCCAAGCTGATAATATACATCTTTCCAAGCATCATTAATTTCTTTACGTAGTATAGTCCTTTCATCCTGCGGCAATTCATGTTCTTCATATAAGGTGGTTAAATAAATTAAACGATTTTTTAGAAGCTCCAGATTTGACAGTTTTTTCCCTCGATTATTCATGGTCTCAAAAGCTACAAAAACGTCAAAATCATCTTGTATCTCATGTAAATTGAACATAAGGTTTTGTGTTACCTTCCTAAATAGCGTCTCAATCTCAGAAATGCCATATGTTTTATAGTAGTTCTCCAAATTATCCCTAAAAAACTGTTTCGCATTTTCAAGATTGAGTGTATAAAAAGTTTCAATAATATTGCCACCGTCAGGCTCCCCTAATATTTTATGCTTAAGATACTTAAAGCTCGGGTTATCTGTTTCATAACCAAATTTATATGTATTGATTAAAAATTTTGGTGGCTTCTGAATGACGAGATACTCTTCTCTTATCTGTTTTAGACTAAATGTGCCTATATA
>JAUWNO010000451.1 GCA_030612605.1 Armatimonadota bacterium | reverse complement strand
ACTGGAAAATACAAATCTCAAAAAACAAAATCCAAATAAATCTCAATATTCAAATGCCAAACAAACAATTTAAAATTCTTATATTTAACATTGGTGTTAACGATTTTCTGCCAAAAAAAACACGAATATTAGAAATAAGATCCTGACCCCTCTTTGCAAAAGAGGGGAAATATTGATGAATCCAGAGGATTCGAGTTTTCCTTCTCCCCTCTCTTTTTCAAAGAGAGGGGGCGGGGGTGAGTTTATGTATGGACTCTAATCAAAATCTCTCATTTTTAGATTACATTTTGACTTACTAATTTGTTTCGATACAAAATTGCTTATAAAATTTAACGAATGTGATTAATCGCAAATTTTCGTAAAATACCTCATCTAATTAAAGTTTTCTCAATTCTTTTTTTTAATAGATTTCAGGATTAATTGTGCTAAACTTTAGCCAAATTACAGACCAACAATATAAGTTCGATATTATGCGTCAAACAATTTATTCTGATAAAGCGCTTTTTTCCAAAAATTCAGCAGAAAATTTTAGTTTCTTTTATCCAATTCATTCAGAAGTTCTTTTGTCATTTCGCTTTTATCATCTCGTTTCCAACGATTATCTATCTGAATATTTACAGGAGATTTTTTCTTCACATAATCCACGATGCAATCTCGTAAACTTTTCTCATAACGAGTAATCTGTTCTTCCGGAATTTTTATAAGCATTGTCAATCCTGCATTTCCTTGAAGCAGAAAATCCGTTGTTGTTATATGATAGATTTTATTCGCTTTCCAGGGTTCACCCTGAATTATTAGCTTTGTAATTCTATCATAATCCTCTCTTTCTCGATTGTATATCACGTTCACACCGGCAACCCTCAAACCATGCCTGCTGCCGGAAACACGCATTTCAATAATATCTTTCAGAAATTGACCATCAACCTCAACTGTAACAATCTGATTATCAAAAGGCATTACATTAAAGATGTTCCGGTAAGTTATGGGTCCTTTTTGAATCTCACCTCTAATTCCACCTAAATTCAAAAAAGAAAAATCTGCTTTTGTGGTTTCGAGCATTGCATCACAAACTAAATTACCAATTTCACTTTGAGCATCTACATCCATTTTGGCAACCTGTTCCGTTGCAAATCCAATAACTTCATCCATCCCTTTTTCAGCAATTCTCTGCATTGTTAAGATAGTATCTGCTATCATTTCATCCGGTATGAATTGCTCTTCAAAAAGTGTGATGAGAACTCCTTCTCTAATTGCCGGCAATTCATAGCCGGAAATGGTTTTGGTTTCTTTATCGATCTTAATAATAATATGACCCATACTGCTGCCGTAAGCCCAACCCTGAAAAACAAGAGTGTGAGTAATGGGATCTTCCCACGGCTCGGGAAAACCTTTGTGAATGTGTCCGGCAAAAAAAATATCTATTCCTGCAACCTCATGAGCCAATTCCTGAGCATCATATCCCCATCGTCGCTCTTCCTTTTCATTGCCAGTTTGAAGATACCTGTTTTCATAAGCTTGTTCACTGTGATAAGGTAAACCCAAATGACCAACAACGATAACTAAATCCACTCCCTCATTGCGCACGATTTTTATGTATTTTTCAAGCTCAGGTTTTGCCGGTAAAAAATCCACATTTTCGACATTTTCAGGAAAACTCATCTGTTTCGTGTCGGTTGTTGTAACTCCGATAATTCCAATTCTGATTCCCATCTTTTCAATAATGATATAAGGTTGAACATAATCCACCAATTCATTAGTTCCCTTCCTGACAATATTACAGGATAAGATAGGAAATTCCGCATGTTTATAGGTTTCGATCAAAGCTTCTTCACCAATATCATATTCATGGTTTCCAACTACAGAAAGATCATATCCTACTAAATTCATATATTGTATTACTGAAACACCTTTGCTAATTGTTCCAACGGGATGACCCTGAAAAAAATCTCCAGCATCAAGCAGTAAATTATCCCGTGTTTTTGTATCTGTTAGTTCCCTGACTCCGTTAACATAAGTTGCAGCAGAACCTCCACCTCCTAAAGTTGGAGGGAAATTCGGATTGATAAAAGTAGCCGGATAAGCATCGATTCCACCGTGAATATCATTTGTGAACATGATATCCAGAAGCAAGTCTTCTCCAAAAATGAAACCGCTTACAATTAATAAAACAATAAGCAAATAAATTTTTCTACGCATTATTTCCTACCATAGAAAACTAATAGAAGTTTGAATCTT
>JAUWNO010000236.1 GCA_030612605.1 Armatimonadota bacterium | reverse complement strand
GATTGCCTGGGAACCTGTGAATACATTTATAGATTATCCCGGAGGTTATGAAAATTGGGGTTGGGATGTAGCTTCCGTATTTAAGTGGCGGGGCGATAGTTATATCTGGGATACTACCGAAGAATATACGGAAGTTTGTACGCTCAGTGTGAATGTAACAGATAATAATGGAAATCCGGTTGATGGTGCAAGAATTAAGATATACAGCAGTCCGTGTGTGGCTTGGGGTTGTACTGCTGGATGGACTGACTTCAATGGTCAAAAACAATTTCTTCTGGGAGACGACCGAACTTATACTGCTCAAGTTACAAGTAGTATTGGGAATTATCCTGCATCCGGTATGGAAACAGTAATTACAAATGCTGGCTCCGGGATTTATTATAATTGGAATGTTACTCTACCGGGTACAATGCCTGCTTTGGATATTTCTCCTGATTCTCCTCCTGCCAATCCTACGGATGATTATCAGTTCGTTGTAGAATACGAACTTCCCAATGAGATTTTGCATGGTGTTAATATCGACGATAGCAACGAATTCTCCTATTCAAGCTCTTCGGGACATATCGATTTCTTTATCTGTGATGAAGACAATTTTAATGAATATATGTCGGCTCAAAGTTTTGAAGCATTTGAAATAAATCAGAATAGTTCGGTAAATACAATTGATTTCGTTCTTCCTTCATCAGATTCCTGGTATGCTGTGTTCTCCAATGAAGAAAAATTAGCTACAACACAGGAACTACAGGCGAATATAAAACTTTATCAAAATGTAACCGGTATCACACCTGAGGAAGAAATCAGCGAATTGTATACTGGGATTACTCTTTATCCTAATTATCCTAATCCATTCAATCCAAGTACCACGATTTCTTTTTCATTAACCGCAAAGGACACTAAGAACGCAAAGATTGAAATTTACAATCTGAAAGGGCAAAAAGTGAAACAGCTTGTCAGTGACATCCCGCAACTGCCGGACGGTCATCATTCAGTCATCTGGAACGGTGACGATGAATCTGGAAATCCTGTAAGTTCAGGAATTTATTTCTATCAATTGAGAGTGGATGGCAAATCTGTTGCAATGAAGAAATGTTTGCTGTTGAAATGAGAAAGCTGTTAACATGACTGTCCACGAAAGGATTCGTGGTACAGCTAGGACATTAGCAGCAAATTACTGAGTTGGAGAAAAAATGAAAACAATTAAATTAGTCATAATTTTCAGTATGTTTATTGGTTTTTTATATGCTGAAAACTTTATTGAATTTGAATTAGCATTTAATCTGGAGAAAATTGATTCATATGATGAGCTAATTGATTTTCAACTTTTTGATAGTGATAATGATGGTATTGATGAAATATATGCTGGGTTTGTAGTCGACCCATCTTGTACAGTAACTGGTTTTCGCTTGGTTGTATACAATTTTGAAGGAAACTACATTGAATTTTACTTTCAATCAAATTTGGTTAATATTCAAGTTATTGATTATCAAATCATAAATTTTGAAAATTCTAACTTGCTTATAATATTATATGAAATGCAAGAAGAATGGTTAATTCGAATTTATGATTTTGAAACATTTATGCAAATATGTTCTTATTACAGTTTTGAAAATCCATATCATTTTGACAACTTCAAAGATTTTGAAGTATTTGAATTGAATAACGAACTGCAATTATTATTAGGCTTGCTAACTGATTATTCTAGTTCTAATGATTCCCATATTGAAAGGTTTACATATAGTGGTAGTGTTATAGAACACATCGAAACAATCTGGGATTCTGGATACAGAATTATAAACCAAACTGAAAATCTATTCACGATTGGATACAATTGTGAGATAGATATAATGCCAATGGATTATGAAGAATATACAAAAGAATATTTGTTCTCACAATTAAATATAAATAATACAATTCCTTCTGAATTGGAGATTTTTTATGAAATGAGTGGATACCACTATTCAGATCAGTGGACAACTATCTATGATAATTATCCTTGTGATTTTTCGTTCCTTTCCAATAATGACTTCGCTACTGAAGAATATGGATATCTTTTATCAGAAATTACATTAGATGACGAAAATGGATGGCAGATAAAATTTACTTGCGTTGATTATTTAAATGATGAGATAATTTGGGAACAGAGCTATCCTTGTTTTCAAGATATGAATTATCATCGGATAACTGCTTCAACTGTCTTAGATTTTGAAGAAGATAGTAAATTCGTTATTTTGTTTTGGAAAAATTATTCATCTGAAGGGTACCACTTCATAGTTTTAAATAGAGAAAATGGTAATATTGTTCTTCAAGGTGAAGTCCCATATAATGGATGTTGGAATTATCCGATTTATATATCATTTTTTATTGATAGATTAAATGATGAGGAATTACTCTTCTTCACAGGAGATGGGAGTTCATTAGGCTATGACGTTTATATTGTGAGCGAATTTCAAGTTGAAACAAACGATTTTGAGATTCCTCATTCTAATTTTTCTTTATCCAATTACCCAAACCCATTTAATCCTACAACTACAATTACCTTCAATCCCACAGCAGAGGACGCAGAGAACACAGAGATAATAATCTATAATCTCAAAGGACAGAAAGTGAAACAGTTTTCAGATATCAGAGGTCAGACTTCAGTAGTATGGGATGGAAACGACTATAGCAATAAACCTGTTTCTTCCGGGATCTTCTTCTATAAACTTAAAACCGCTAATTATGAAAAGACGAGAAAAATGATCCTCCTGAAATAATGGCGGATAAAATTTATTAAAATAAGGAGGTTTTGATGAAAACCATACTTTTGATTATTCTAATATTATGCCTATTCTCTTCAACACTCTTTTCCCAAATCAGAGATTGGGATCAACTGTATCTTATGATCGATAGACCTGTAGCTGATATGAAATTCTCATCAATACCGGGGATTTCCGAATACGGTTTACTTTTTGCTTTACCAGGAATGGAGGGAGGATTAGCCTATTTCACCAATCAGGATTCTTTAAACATTTTCAGTATTGCTTCTAATCTTGGAGCTGTTTCAATTGTTCCTGACAACATAAATAATCGAATTTTTTGTGCATTTGGTTGCGGCAGCAACAGTGATGGATTATATGAATTTGATGTTGCAACCCAAGAATTTGAATTGATAGGTTGGTATTTTTTTCCTCATTTTGTGAAAAAGTTATCCTCCGGTTATTATTTTGGCGATATTGATGGACTTCTTCATTCGTCAATTGGTGATGAATGGTCGGAGATAGAATTCTTTAATTCTAAGGATGTTACTGATGTTGAAGAAAATGGTGACGGAACGCTCTTTGTTGCTGCTGACTATGATATCTATCTTGAAAATGATGGAACTTTCAACTCGTTTTATGTCGGTCTCATTATTAACGACATCTATGTTCGAAACTATCCTAATAATGATGAAGTATATCTTGCCTGTGGTGATGGTGGATATGTTAATTTTGTCTATAGAGTAGAATATGAAAACGGTGAAATTACAGGTCTAACTTCCATAAATGTATTTTATTATCCCAATAGAATTTATGAGTATGAGGGATATTTAGTTATTGGTTGTAAAGAAATAGGTGAATTATACTTAGTAGAACCTGAAGAAAACGGGCAAGTTCAACTTATTGGGGCAGGACTTGGCATTAATGATGTTTATTGCTTTGAGTTCTATCCGATTTATACCCACAATTTTATGGTTGGAACTGATATAGGTGTGTTTTTAGCAACCAATTTAACATCTGCTTCAAATAATGAATTAACTAAAATAAATGCCGCTTTATTAAATAATTTTCCTAATCCTTTCAATCCCTCCACAACTATTTCATTTAATCTCACCACAGAGAACACCGAGAAAAACACCGAGTTAGTAATTTACAATATCAAAGGTCAGAAGGTTAAAACTTTGGAATGTGGAGAGTCTCTCTCCACAAAAGCCGACGGAGTCAGCTACTCCATAATTTGGAACGGAAAAGATGAAAACAATAAACCTGTGAGTTCAGGAATTTATTTTTATCAATTGAGAGTGGATGGTGAATATAAAATTAGTAGAAAATGTATTCTTTTGAAATAAGAAAGCTGTTTTCAATGCCAAAAGATTAGCAAGAAGAAGAGCAGGAAGTAACCTACCGTAAATGATCGTTAGCAGCAGCTTGAAAAATATAAAGAGAATGTAAATATGTATTTTTCTTTTAAAATCAAAGTAGTTTTTATCATTTTATTTTTATTCATATCTTCAAAAAGCTTTTCTGTTTATCATAGAATTGGAGGTATAGAGATTTTATCTTATAGTATTCTCCAAATAGAAGTTAATCAAGATATAGCTTATACTCTTGAAACTCAGAGTTTTAAAGTTTATAATATTTCTGATTTAAACAATCCAATA
>JAUWNO010000538.1 GCA_030612605.1 Armatimonadota bacterium | reverse complement strand
CATAAGATGGATTAACAGGAGCCCAGTTCTGGTTGAATTGCATTCCTTCTTCAGGAAATTTTGCAAAATATAAAGAATCTTCACTAGCAGTTAAATATTCAGTGTGATCTTCGGCATATTTACAATTATACGTAGCCATATTCTGCATATATAGATTCTGTCCATGTCTTTGAGGAGCACCGGCAGCATAGAATTCAAGACGATTATTTTCATTGATATTATAACTTGTGGCAAGATAATATGACCAAGCGTCGGTCCATGTTGCATCAATGACACCATCGCCAGTCTTACGGGTAACATTAAAACTAAAGGCATATTTGTCATTAATTAAACCAGAATTTGCTACCAGAGTGTTCTTTAGAAATCCTCCGGAACCATATTCTTGTTTGAATAAAACACCTTTGTTCATTTGGGTTGGGTCGGTTATCATATTCATAGTTCCGCCAATAGAAGGAACTGCAAGGTTAACTGCACTTAGTCCTCTTTGAACCTGGATAGATGATGTAGCATCACCCAGACCATCCCAGTTTGACCAATATACCCAGCCATTTTCCATATCATTGATAGGAACACCATTGATCATTACAGCGACATTTCTTTGATTAAAACCACGAATATTCAAACGAGCATCCCCTGCTCCACCACCTTGACCGGTGGAATAAACACTTGGAGTATTTGTTAGAACAAGTGGAATATCACGTGAACCGAGGGAAGAAGTAATTTCTTCTTTCTCGACATCTGTAAATGCGATAGGAGTTTCAATTGTTGCGCGATCTGAAACAACATTAATTCCTTCAAGCAGGATAGCTTTAACTTTTAATGAAAAGTTCAACATTGCAGTTTCATCGGCTTTTACTTCAACCTCTTTTGAAACTTGCTCGTACCCAACGAAGCTTACATAAACGGTTTGAAAACCAGCAGGAACATTTTTAATGATATAACTACCATTCTTTTTGGTATAAGTTCCTGTTTCAGTACCCTCAAGATACACAGCAGCATTTGGTAATGCTTCACCTGTATCTTCGATAGTGACTTTTCCGGCAATGCTACCTACAGCAGCAAATAAAGCATGCGGTAGTATTAGCATAAGCGATAAAATAACGAACAACAAAAGTCTCTTCATGCAAATCCTCCATAGATTTTTTTTTGCCTTTTCGGCATTGAAACGTTATGTTTCTTTCATTCGGAAAAAAATCAATCGTCCTTTCATTGTCAAGATAAAACATCCTCAAATTTCTTTTTAAATTTATATTAAAAATTATGTTCAGATTTTAGTTAGATTATAAGCTGGTTTCATAAGAATTTATCTCTTTTTTTTAATAAAACTTTTTTGAAATGACGTGTATTTATTAAATAAGTTTTCTCGATAAAAAAAGATATATGTTTTTAAATCTTTCAAATGTTTGGAAACCGACAAGCCTATCTTCCTCCTAAACTCATCCCCTGTAGAAATATTCAGCAAGCTGAATTTCACAGGGTAAACTGCTGCCTGCACCGCCGAAGCTGGCGAAGGCGTGTCCTTCTCTTTTTGATGAAAATATGAAAAACATTCCAAAGAGAAGGAACATAAGAATTGCGAGAAGAAATAAAAAAGAGAAAACTTTTTTTAGTTTTTTATTTCGTCAGGACTTGTCCGCCATTATTTCATCAGGATCATTTTCCTAAGACAGGTATAATTTC
>JAUWNO010000137.1 GCA_030612605.1 Armatimonadota bacterium | reverse complement strand
TTATTAATCTTAATGGTGCTATATATCATCTTTGGATTTCCAAAAATAAATACATCTCATTTTCACCCTTTTGCTACCCAAGGAATCAATCCGATTTTTGCTACTGCAGGTTTTATTTTCATCTCTTTTGGCGGACTTTTAAAAGTTGCAAGTGTTTCCGAAGAAGTGAAAAATCCCAAAAAAAATATTCCTCTTGGTATGATTGTTTCCGTAACTGCGGTAACGATAATATATACTCTGATTCTTATTGTGACTGTGGGAATTTTGCCGACAGAATCGTTCTCAGGTTCGCTCACGCCGATAGCTGATGCTGCCAAAAATATTATCGGAACACCCGGGTTTATTATCATTTCGATTGCTGCTTTATTAGCTTTTATCACTACTGCAAATGCAGGAATTATGTCAGCATCCCGTTATCCTTTAGCTCTTAGCAGAGATAATCTGCTGCCCAATGCTATCAGTAAAGTAAATAAGAAATTTAAAACACCTGTTCTCTCTATTTTCATCACCGGTTTATTTATTATTCTGGCATTGCTTCTACCTTTGGAAACATTGATAAAAGTAGCGTCCACCGTGATTTTAACTGCGTATGTTTTAACTAATCTTTCGGTCATCATATTAAGAGAAAGCAAACTGAAAAATTACAGACCCAGTTTTAAAGCTCCTTTGTATCCCTGGCTGCAAATCTTTGGAATTATTGTTTTCTCCTTTTTTATTATCGATCTGGGACTTGAAGCAATCGAGATCAGTATAGCTTTTCTTTTGATAAGTGTTAGTTTCTATCTGTTTTACGGAAGGAAAAAATATGAGGGCGAATATGCACTTTTGCATTTACTCAAAAGAATAACAGACAACAGGTTAACAGACCATATTCTGGAAACAGAATTCAGAGATATTTTATGTGATAGAGATAATATTCAACCTGATAAATTCGATAAACTTGTAAAAACTGCGAGAATTTTAGATTTAGAGGGTCCTCTGGAATTAGAGCAGCTTTTTGAAATTATTTCTGAAAATATTTCTGCTGAAATCGAGATGACTAAAGCAGAAATTCTGGCAAAATTAAAACATCGTCAGCAAGATTGTAATACTGCAATTTCACCTTTTATTGCTATTCCTCATATAATTATTGAGGGCAGTGGTCATTTTTTCTTGATGCTTATCAGGTGCAAACAAGGTATCAAATTCACTTCCAAAGAAAATTCAGTAAAAGCAGTTTTTGCTTTTATCGGAACAAAAGAAGATAGAGCATTCCACCTGAAAACACTTGCTGCAATTGCCACTCTTGTTCAACAAAAAGATTTTGAAGAAAAATGGCTGAATGCAGAAGATATTCATTATTTGAGGGATATGGTTTTGTTGAGCAAAAGAAAGAGGTTTATCTTGAAAAAAAACATCAATTTTGTTTGAAAGGAAACTCTTTAGACGCAGATAAACACTGATTAAATATGATTAACTATGATAAAATGTTTTTTTTCTTAAAAAAATATATTCATGGTTTTCAAAATCATGAATATATGAAATCATAAATTCAGATACTCAAATTACAACACCCTCTTATTTCTCCTTACGAAGCTTCCGCTTTGTAAGATTTATTTCATATAATCGAAGTAGAAACTTCGTGAAATATACCATTCCAAAGCAGAACAGCCTGTGTGAAAACGGATTTCTTTAAGTTATAACGACCCCCATCCCTAACCCTTCCCCCTATCGAAGGGGAAGGGAACTGCCTGCGGCAAAAGGAGATAGGTTCTCCCCCTAAA
This sequence comes from Armatimonadota bacterium, assembly GCA_030612605.1. Classification (GTDB taxonomy): domain Bacteria; phylum Cloacimonadota; class Cloacimonadia; order Cloacimonadales; family TCS61; genus JABMPU01. The sequence continues at coordinate 4,524 of JAUWNO010000137.1, read as the reverse complement.
TAGGGGGAGTTAGAGGGGGTTAAAAAAAATCGTGCTTTTCATCTGTTTTCACACAGCCTGAGAAGCTTAGGAATGAGAATTACAACTTAAGGTTGAGATGGATACAATATTTGTCACATCCCTTTTTTCTCTATCTTACTCTCTTACTCTTTCAAGAAATAAACTACCCCCAGGATGCCCCTGGTAATCAGACCAAAAGAAACAAAACCGTGGAACCAATTATAATCCGGAAATTTAAAGTAAATTATCGCCATGATCGCACCGAGGAAAGAAGCCTCCAAGGCAGTAACTTTAAATAACAGTATCATTTCTCTTTCATCAGGTTTATTTCGTGTGAAGATCAACCCGATAAAAAACAAAGCTAAGCCAAATAAACCAATATCACCAAAACTCAAGGTTAAAATAAAAACCAGTATTCCCGAAATTAATTCCAGGCTAAAGAATAATGTGTTATTTTCTCTAATTTTCATCTTTTTCCTCCAGATAAAATATTTCTTCAATTCGTGTATTAAAATATTTTGCTATTTGCAAAGCCAATCTTACCGATGGATTGAACTTTCCTTTTTCTATAGCAATGATCGTCTGGCGGGAAACTCCAACCTCTTTTGCAAGCTGCTTCTGGGTCATTTCATCATTCATAAATCTGAACTGTCTTAACTTATTTTTCAGATTATCCAATTTTAACCTCCTTTATTTCACTTACGAAAGGGTTCTGCAATATGAAAAAAGGCTGTCTTTCTGAGTGAATCTTCGAAGTAATTTCTAACGAAGATTCTCATTATAAGCGGAGATCCTTCGATGAAAAAGCAAGAAGAATTTCTCCAGCCTTCGCCAGCTTCGGCTTGGCAAGCAGGATGACAAAAACACTCTATTTTGCAGAACTCTTTCACTCACGAGCAAAGTCATTTTTTGTTTACATTTTGTCAAGTTTTATTTACATATTGTTAATTATTATAAACTTTATTGTGAGAATTTCATTGAGGTAAACTAAATAAGAAATGAAAAAAACTGAAAAGAAAAACCCTGAAAACGTTTCTTTCAAAATTTCTCACTACTTAGCACTTTCAGGGTTGATAAACCGATATCTTACATTCCAACCTTGAAAGGATCAATCTGAAAGATTTTGTTGAAAGAGACCTTTTCAAGGTTTCTTACTAACTCTCCTTTCAGAAAAAATAAATGCCTTGACGAAGATTTATAATCTTCATCTTTTCACTTTTGCAGCAAAGGAAAGAAAATGGGATATTTTCAAGAAGCTGAAAATGAATTAGTTTTACTGGGATATTTGGAAAAAGAAAGAATAAATTTTTCGTTTAGGATACCAATAGGGCTTCATAATTGACATATATCGTTTAGGAAGTAGTTGTGTGCAAATTAACCAGAGCAAATAAGTTAAATTAAGGATATTAAAAAATTATGACAGAGAAAGCATTAATATTTAGTGAAAATGAATTTGGAAAGATAGATGGGAAAGTTGCAAATGGACTTATCAGATATTCGGAAAGATATGAAATCGTTGGTGTCATTGACAGTACAAAAGCCGGTCTTGATGCAGGTGAATGTCTCGATGGAATAAAAAAGGGAATTCCTATATTCAGTAGCATTGACGATGCCTTAGAAAAGTTGAATTACATACCGAAATATTTTATCTATGGTATTGCGCCACTATCTCCATTTCTTGACAAGGAACAGAGACAGATAATCAAAACTGCAATGGAAAAAGGGATGGATATTGTAAATGGTCTTCCTGAATTCTTTACTGATGATAAAGAATTTATGCAAAAAGCAAGTGAATATAATGTCAAAATATTTGATTTTAGAAAACCTCCCAAACGAAAAGACTTGCATTTTTTTTCCGGACAGATTTTCGAAAACAAAACCCCGGTAATAGCTATAGCCGGTACAGATTGTGCCGTTGGTAAAATGACTACTGCCCGAATTCTTGTTGAGGCATTAAAAAAGGAAAACATAAATGCTGTATTTATAGCCACAGGACAAGCGGGTTTGCTTCAGGGTGCAAAGTACGGGATTGCTTTGGATGTACTAACTTCAGGTTTTACAACAGGAGAAGTTGAAAAAGCGGTTATAGACGCAGTTAACGCAGAACATCCTGATATAATTATTGTTGAGGGCCAAGGAGGTTTAAGTCATCCTGCATTTAATTCCTCAATTGCTATTATAAAGGGTGCAAATCCCGGTGCAATAATTATTCAGCATCCACCAAAAAGAAAGAATCGTTGTGATTTTCCGACAATTCCCATGCCTTCATTAGAATATGAAATAAAACTTAATGAACTGTTGTCAAAATCAAAAGTAATTGCCATTATAATTAACGATGAGGATATGACTGATACTGAATTAAAAAACACGATAGCAGAATATGAAGACAGGTATAAACTACCTACTACGAATGTTTTAAAGTATGGATGTGATAAAATTATTGAAAAAATAGGTGAAGTATTCCCCGAAATACTAAAGTGAATGCAATGGACATGGTAACGCCAAGAATAGAGATAAACCTTAGAAAAATTGCCCATAATGCAAAAACATTAAAAGAACTTTATGGTTCAAAAGGTATCGATGTAATTGGCGTAACAAAAGTAGTTTGTGGGGATACTAAGATTGCTGAAATTATATTAAAAAGTGGAATACGCATCCTTGCCGATTCAAGAATATCTAATATTAAAAAAATGCGTGATGCAGGCATTCAAGCACAATTTCTTTTATTAAGAACCATTTATAGTCAAGCCAATGATGTAGTAAATTATGCCGACATTAGTCTTAATTCGGAACTTTCGGTAATCAAAGAACTTTCAAAATTTGCAGTAAAACAAGATAAAACACATAAAATTATATTAATGGTGGAATTGGGTGATTTAAGAGAGGGTATTATGCCTTCTGTTTTAGAAAACACCGTTAAAGAGATAATAAAGTTGAAAGGAATTAAACTTGTAGGTATTGGAACAAATTTAGCATGTTTTGGTGGGATTAAACCTGATAATGAAAAAATGGAACATTTGTCATCAATTGCCAAAAATATTGAGGATAAGTTCAAATTAAAATTAAAGTTTATTTCCGGTGGAAACTCAGCTAATTATAATTGGTTTATGGCTACAAAAGATGTTGGGAAAATCAATAATTTACGACTTGGTGAATCCATATTTTTGGGTTGTGAAACTCTCGACAGAAAACCTATACCAAAGCTATTTACTGATGCGTTTACACTAATTGCAGAAGTTATCGAATTAAAAACAAAGCCGTCTTTACCTTATGGAGATATTCATCAGGACGCATTTGGAAATACCCCAAAGTTTCATGATATTGGAGAAATAAGAAGAGCTTTACTGGGAGTTGGATTACAAGATGTTTTGGTTTCAGGGTTAATGCCCATATCGGTTATCGATATTCTCGGAGCAAGCAGTGACCATCTTATTGTTAATGCCAAACAGACCGACTTAAAAGTGGGGGATACCGTTAAGTTCAACCTCAATTATGGGGCTTTACTCGCAGCTATGACTTCACCATATATAATTAAAAAATACAAATAATTTTATGACCGCTAAAGAATATTGTGAATTAGTTGAACGATTAGACCGCTTTCAAAAGCAACTTATACCAACTATTATCATTAAAGAAGACAACTCTCCGTTAGTAAGTCTAAAAGAATCAGGATTTGATTTAGTATTTGAACCGTCTATTAAAAAAGATTATAAATATCTTGTTAGAGAAGCGATTTTTGAAAAAATAGGATGGATAAGCAAAATTTTAGATAAAGAAAATAAAAAGTTAATCATTCGTTCTGTGTGGAGATCGTTCGCACATCAAAAACTTTTACGGGACCGTAGGGTTAAAATTATAGAGAAAGAACATCCTGATAAATCAGAAAAAGAAATCATTGAAATAGTTTCCTACTTCATTGCTTCAGAAGAAAAATCAATGCATTCAACCGGTGGGGCTGTGGATGCTTTAATATATGATTTGAAAAAAGATTGCGTAATGGACTTTGGAAATAATGACGGACTACATTTAGAACTTAATAAAACATGTTATCCGTTTCATCCGGACATTACACCACAAGTAAGAAAGAACAGGGAATTACTTATAAGTCTCTTCGATGAAGAAGAATTTGTTGTTGACCCTAAAGAATACTGGCACTTTGATTATGGAAATGTTATTTGGGCAATAGAAAAAGGAAAAAATATGCTAAATATGGCATCATCAAAGCGTAAACAATCCGGAAATTATTGAAGTAATTGACATTATTTTTAAACATGGGAATAAATAATCAGCACATAACAACATATATAAAAAATAAGCGAGGTAGTAGTAGAATTAAGCCTTGTAGCCCGTTTAAGTATTCTTTTAACTTGAAAGATTTGTGCTTCGCAATCGCTTACTTTTCATATACTCACCGTTATCTACAATGAAAAGTAGTATGAAATTAAATATATCAATCATATTAATCCTTTTCCTGAGTTTTCTAAAAGCCCAATCTCAAGATACATTTCGGATAGGACATTTGGA
>JAUWNO010000493.1 GCA_030612605.1 Armatimonadota bacterium | reverse complement strand
TTTTACAGAATTTTTCATTGAAAATCTGTCAACCCCAATCGCAATTTAAGAAAACTATAAAATTTATTTTTATCCAAAGTTTTGATTAAGCCAGTTTAATGCATACAAAATATCATCTGGCAATGGAATTTCAATACAAATTTTCTTTTCGGAAATCGGATGGATAAATACAAGTTTAAAAGCATGTAAAGCCTGTCTCTTCAAATGATTTTCAAGCAAGTTTTTAGTCTTTTTGTGAAAATTTGAGGGAATATAATTCAAAGTTCTTTTTATACTCGAGTAGGTACTATCTCCCAGAATCGGACAATTGATATGAGAAAAATGAACTCTGATTTGGTGAGTTCTTCCAGTTTCCAACTTTATTTCTACAATCGAAAAAAAATCAAAAAAAGTTTCAATTTTATAATGAGTGATAGCTGTTTTTCCGGAATTTGAAACCATCATTTTCTTTCTATTTGTTTTACTTCTTTCAATAAATGTCTCGATTGTGCTTTCCGGTTCTTTGGGAATTCCCGCTGTAATAGCTTTATAGAATTTATCGATTTTTCTCTGCTGAAACATTGTGGAAAGCAGAGAATGAACTCTATCATTTTTTGCCACAAGAATCAAACCGGAAGTATCTTTATCCAGACGGTGCACAATTCCCGGTCTGCAAGGGTCATTACCGGTTGAAAGTTTTCCTCTGAAATGAAATAAAAGTGCGTTCACCAGAGTTCCATGAGTATTTCCGGGAGCAGGATGAACAGTTAAGCCAGCCGGTTTATTAATGATTACCAAATCATTATCTTCAAACGCTATTTCCAGAGGAATATCTTCCGGTATGAGTGATAAATCTTCTGAAGAAGGAATAAAGATTTCAATCACATCGCCAAGCTGTAAAATATAACTTTTTTTTACAGAAGCTTGATTAACTTTGATATGATTTTCGAAAATTAATTTATCAATTTTTGAGCGTGAATACAATTCTTCAATTTGAATTGAAGCAAGATATTTATCTATTCTCTGATTAGTCCTTTCATTAAAAACGATTTTCATTCGGAATTATCTGGAGAAGGCTTTTTAATTACTTTTTTCAAATTTGAAAAAGCAATTACAGCACCTTTTGGCTCACCATTAGAATCGCGAACAATCGCACTATTTAAAGTGATGTGATGTTTTAGGGATGGAATAAAATATTGTTGAAATTCCTGTTTAGTTTGGGCATTTAAAACTGTGATAATATATTTTTTCACATTATTCTCGATTTCAGGCGGGAAGTTCGTGTTAATCATATTAGACTTTTCACTGATTGCCGGGAAAACATCAGTAACAACATCGTTCATATAAATGATATTTCCATCCAGATCTAGAATGATAAAACCATTTTCCGCCAGATGCAGCACAGAAATGATCCGGTTATGATGTTCCACTATTTTATCTTTTTTAAGGACATCAAATTTGAAAATAGACGAAAGCATCTTGGAAATAGATAAAATCACAGCATAGAATTCATTATCCATATTCTTTCTAAAATTATCCAAATCGATATCAATGTGATAATTTCCCATAGAAATTTCTTTTAAGATTTGATGGATATCTGCAAATGCTTTTCTCAAAAACACAGGGATATAAAAAATCAAAACCAGGGCAAGTACAAATTGGATGAAAACTGTGATAATAACTGTGTTTTGAATGTTCATCTTTAGAGTTATTATACTATCGAAATTCGTGATTGATTTTAAAAGAATTATTCCCTGGATGAGAGAAATCAAAAACATTAGAAGAATAATCACACGAATTTTTGAAGTGAATGACTGTTTCATAATACTATCCTCTTTTTTTGCCACTGACTTTCACTGACTTAACACTGACTTTTTTTGTCTGTTTTAGTCTGTGGCTCAATTCTTTTTTTTGACAGGATTAACAAGATATACTGGATATTTACTATATTAAATTTTATCCTGTAATTCCTGTTTATCCT
>JAUWNO010000231.1 GCA_030612605.1 Armatimonadota bacterium | reverse complement strand
TTAGGTATAGTTTCATAGGAGGTAGCTTGAAAACTCACTTTTTCTCGACTCGTCGTTCCTTACGCGCTCCCCGCTATCAGCAAGCTGATAGTTGTATTAAGATGAAACCGGGCTTCATAATGAGACTTGTCCTAAGTTCCGTAGGAATCTTGGGATAAGTTGGCATATAGTTATTACGAAAACTCTAACTCCCTATTATTTGTTGAGTTAGAAAGTGGTTTCATAGGAGTCGAAAAACCATAGTTTATGGATGAATTATATTTAGTGTTACTTCGTGTTCTTAGTGGCTAAAAAAAGGGGTAGATGATGTACACAACAGAAAAAATTGTGAAAAAACCACGACGATTTTTCTCAGAAAAGCTGGATATCACAAAATGGGAAAACGTGGAAAAAGAGATGAAAAAACTGGAATCGGAGAAAATAAATTCTGCTGAAGAGCTTATTCAATTCATGGAAAAAATTGGTGAACTCTCAGATATTCTATCAGAAGAAATGGCCTGGCGATACATCACGATGACTCGTTTTGCAGATAAGGAAGAATATGCCCAAAAGTATAATGAATTTTATGCTGGTATAATTGCTAAAGTTCAACCGTATGATTTCAAGTTTAATAAAAAGTTTTATGAAAGTCCGTTCAGAAAAGAACTGGATGCGAAAAAGTATGCTCATCTGAATAAAATTATCTCCAATGAAATCGAGCTTTTCAGGCAAGAAAACATTCCTCTCAAAGTTAAAGAAAAAGAGCTGGCAAACAAATACGGTGCAGCTTTTTCCAAGCTTACAGTGATATACAAAGGCGAGGAAAAAACTCTTTCCCAGCTTGCTCCTTTTTTGAAAGACCCAAATAGAAAAGTGCGTGAAGAGGTCTGGAATCTTCGTTTGAATAAGATTATGGAAAAGCGCGATGAATTTAACAAACTTTTTGATGAGATGAAAGAGCTGCGAATTCAGCAGGCGAAAAATACCGGATTTGATAATTATCGGGATTATATGCATCAGCTAAAAGGAAGATTTTCTTATACTTCGGATGATATTTACAAATTTCATGATGCTGTTGAAAAAGTCGTAATTCCATTTTTGAAGGAACTCACAGAAGAGAGAAAAAATATTTTGAAACTGGAAACTGTGCGACCCTGGGATACTGCGGTTGACCTGGATGGAAAAATTCTTAAGCCCTTTAAGGAAATTGATGAGTTTATAGATAAAGGAATTGAAATTCTTCATACCATCAAACCTGAATTTGGTAAACGGCTGAATCTGATGAAAAATTCTGAATTTCTCGATTTGGAAAACAGGAAAGGAAAAGCTCCGGGAGGTTATAATTATCCTCTGCAGGAAACCGGTGCTCCCTTTATTTTCATGAATGCAGTTGGTTTGCACAGAAATGTGGTTACACTTCTGCACGAATCGGGTCATGCTATGCACTCTTTTTCTATGAGGGATATTAAAATCGGACCTTACAAAGATACTCCCAGCGAAGTAGCTGAGCTTGCTTCCATGGCAATGGAATTTATTTCTATGGATTTTTGGGATGAATATTATCCTGATGCTGAGGACTTCAAAAAAGCAAAACGCGACCAATTGAAAGGAGCATTGAGCTTTCTGCCCTGGTGCATGATCGTCGATGCTTTTCAACATTGGATTTATTTGAATCCAAACCATTCTGTGGAAGAGAGAGAAGATTTTTTTGCATCTTTGATGGATAGATTCAATTCCGGTATTGATTGGACAGGTCTGGAAAAATTCAAGAAAAATCTCTGGTTATTCCAGCTTCATATTTTTGAGGTTCCATTCTATTACATCGAGTATGGGATGTCTCAGCTCGGAGCACTCGCAGTTTATCGAAATTATAAAAAATTCGGAAAGGAAAAAGCTCTTCAGAAATATGAGAATTTCCTGAAATTGGGTTATACAAAACCTGTGAAGGAGCTTTATGAGACTGCTGGCATCGAATTTGATTTTTCCGAATCTTATGTGAAAGAACTTGTGGAATTCGTGAAAGAGGAGTTGGCAGGGATTCAATAAATTTTAGGGATAATTAAATTTTTCCCTTCAAGTGATTTTATTTTTTAATTGACATAATTGTTTAATTTCAAGTATTTAACATATTCTTATAATTGAATAATAGATGTCTTATTTAGTTTATTTTGGTATGATATTAGTTTTTATACATTACAAAATATTTATATGCTCTAAAAATCGAAAATGAGGAGAATAATGAATATTGCAAAAGAAGAAGTTAGATGCTTGCTTGATCAACTACCTGATAATTGTACGTTTGAGGATATTCAATATCACATTTATGTAGTAGAGAAAATTCAACGGGGAATTGAGAGAGCTGAAAAAGAAAAAGAATTCAGTCAGCAAGAAGTAGAAAATACATTCAGAAAATGGACTTCAAAGTAGTATGGTCACCGGAAGCAACTGAAGATATTGAATCAATTGCAGAATACATTGCAAAAGATTCTGAATTTTATGCACGAGCAGTTGTTTCAAAAATTCTGGATGTGTCTCGTAACATCATGGATTTTCCCTTAAGCGGTAGGATCGTTCCAGAAATAGGGGATGAAAGTATAAGGGAGCGTTTCGTTTATAGTTACAGGCTCGTGTATAGGAAAGAGGAAACAAAAATTCTCATTGTGGCAATAATACACGGAAAAAGATTGCTAGAAAACATATCAAAACGGTTTGAAAATAAACAAACAACAATTCAATAAAGTAAAAAAAAATATTGATGAAGAAAGAACTTTTTCAGGTTTTGCAAAACCTGTGAAAGAACTTGTTGAATTTGTGAAAGAGGAGTTGGCAGGGATTCAATAATCAATGAATTAAAATAAATTTATTAAAAAAATATGGAGGTTTTCTTATGAATTCAAAATCAGTAAGGATGTTATTTTTATTTGTTTTATTAGTTTCATCTTTGAATGTTCTGTTATCAATTGAACTGACTCCGGATGAAGAAGCCTGGTTAGAAAAAGCAAATCGTTATGAAAAAGATGGTTGGATATTTGTTCACATCGAAGGCAAACCTTTTGAGCGTGGATTTCAACACGGATACCTGCTGGCAAATGAACTGAAAGAAGTTTTGAGGGTCAACAAATTTCTGGCAGAATGGTATACAGGTGAAGATTTTAACTTTTTCGTGGAACATGCAAACAAAATGTTCACATCTAAAATCGATGAAGAATTTATGCAGGAAATGAAAGGAATTGCAGCCGGAGCAACCAAAGCAGGATTTGAAGTTACTCTCCAAGAAATCATTGGTTGGAATGGATTCACTGAACTTTTTGATTACTGGTGGCCCACAATAGTTGGAGAAATGCCTTTGAAAAACGAAAAATGCAGCGCCTTCATTGCCACCGGTAAATACACCAAAGATGGTAAAATTGTGATGGCTCATAATAGCTGGACTATTTATGCTGCGGGTCAATTCTTCAATATTATCCTGGACATTAAACCGGAAAAGGGACACCAGATTTTGATGCAATCTTCACCCGGACTAATCGAAAGTGGAACCGACTATTTTGTTACTGATGCCGGATTAATAGGAACAGAAACCACGATTGGTGGATATACAGGTTTTGATCCAGAAAAAACTCCTGAATTCATACGCGTCAGAAAAGCTATGCAATATGCCCAGACCATTGAAGAATGGGTGGAAATAATGAAAACAGACAATAATGGTGCTTATGCAAATAGCTGGCTTTTGGGTGATGTTAATACCGGTGAGATTGCCAGGTTTGAGCAGGGTTTGAAATATGATAGTTTTGAAAAAACTTCCGATGGTTATTACAGTGGTGAGAATGTGGCTTCAGATTTAAAAATTCGGAACCAGGAATGTTCCGGTGCCGGATATTCCGATATTAGAACTCCAATGGGAGCACGAAGAGTTCGCTGGAAACAGCTTCTCACAGAAAACATGGGAAAAATTGATAATGAGCTGGCTAAGGAATTTTTAGCAGATCATTATGATGTATATCTGCAAAAAGAAAATAAATGCACTCGGAATATTTGCGGACATTACGATCTTGACCCGATGCAATACTGGCCCGAAAGGCTTCCATTTGCTCCACAAGGTTGCGTGGATGGAAAAGTGGCAGATAGCAACATGGCAAAAAATATGCAAATGTGGGCAAGATGGGGATGTTCCTGCGGAACACCTTTTGATGCAGAAAAATTCATTGAAGAGCATCCACAATATGACTGGCTGGAAGGCTATCTGGAAGACAGACCTGGTCAGGAATGGGCAGAGTTTTCTGCTGAGTAAATAGGAATTATTGAATGTAACTTAAGTCAAGTCGTCCAGCAGTTGCTGGAAAACTTAACTCAAGTTTCATAAATGAGCTTACGGATGTTGTGAGAGAAGAATAAGATTTTAAAAGAGTAAGAAATATAATTGCAGGCCATGATTTTGTATGGCTTGCAACAAAGTTCCCAATT
>JAUWNO010000590.1 GCA_030612605.1 Armatimonadota bacterium | reverse complement strand
TGCAATATTCTTTTCCAATGTCTCCTCCGGAAAAATCTTCAGCATCTTTCATAACTTTTCCACAACTTTTGCAGATATAAACTTTCTTCATCATTTTTCCCTCTTTTATTTTTCTTTTTTTGCCACAGACTTGCACTGACTTTTTTCCTTTATTACCTGTCCCGTGAAATCTCTTTTTTTATTTCACAGGGATTGGATATTCCTTGCCTGCCCCGTGAAATCTTCTTTTTCTTTTATTTCACTGGGGTTCGATATTCGATATTTATTTTTTCCCTATTTGGGAAGTGCAATAACCGTTATATCTAAAATATCACGGATATTTTACTCCAAATTCTTCAAGCACCATTGAGCTGCTTTTTTCATCAGATCCCAATCTGAACCGTGGTCATTAAATTTAGCGCTCGCAGGTAATCCGTCCCGCTCGCTGTCTTCCTCAAATTCCGGATGCGTCCCAATAATAAAAACTCTCCCTTCACCATATTCAAAAGCTGCAATTGAAGGTTGATCATTTATTTCATATACTCCCAAAATATCTATTTCAGCGCCTTCGTTTGGTAGGAACATGGGACCATAACAATAGCAAATCCAGGTTGTATCGGGTTCGGTTTGTGTGATTGGATGGGATGTGTTAACGATATTTGTTTTGCACATTTTACAGTTTGGAAAAGGAGCGATCTCATCAATTGGACCGTGAGTAGTTCCGGGAAAAATTCCTAACGAATTCATAGGAAGTTGATTGCCTTGCCAGAACACCTTCTCACCCGTAAAATAGGCACCACCACAAATTCCAATATATCCTCCACCTTCATTAATGAAATCCCTGATTTTTTCAAATCCTTCCGAAGAAATATTCTGTGAATACAGATACATATCTCCACCGGGAAAACATATAATACTGAATCTGCTGAGACTGTTATTGTTGATTGAATCAGCTTTTACCAATGTAACCTCATAACCCATCCATTCAAACATTTTGCTTGTAGCTGTGATGCAGCCTTCATCTGCACCATTTTCAGAATAAAGAGCAATCTGGCTTGTGCGATTCTGAGTTTGGAGCGATTGGCAACCAGCTATGAATATGAAAATAATTGAATAAACACATAACATTTTCGAGAAATTTGTCTTTCGCATTTTTCCTCCATTTCAATCTTTTAAAACGAATTGTTTGAAGGTTTTTATTATCGATGGTTTGAATTTTTCAATTACGCTGCCCTCTTTTACAAAAATCGGTTTTAATCTCAGGTAGTAGTTTATTGCTCCAAAAAGAAAAGTAACTGCTATTGCTACATCAACATCTCGATACTTGTTTGCTCTCTTACCTATTTCTATTGCCTTATGAAAATGGCTTCTAATGATCGATTCTCTAAATAAGATTTTTCTTCGTAATTCTTCGGAATAGAAGGGAAGTTCTCGGGCTAGTACAACAAAAAGATCTTCTTCTTCCTGAATAAGATTCAGGTATTGCTCAAGAAGTTGCTCCAGGTCGATAGCTTTGGAAACCAAGTTTTGGATGGTTGAACTGATTT
>JAUWNO010000235.1 GCA_030612605.1 Armatimonadota bacterium | reverse complement strand
CATCTTCCATCAAACCTTCTTCTTCGCTCTTTGTAACCATAATCACAGGCACAGAAGAATTGATCTTTCTGATCTCACGAAGAGTGGTTAAACCATCCATTCCGGGCATCATTTCATCCAGAAGGATCAAATCGTATTTTTCATTAACTAACATCACAATTGCATCCGAACCATTGGAAACAGTTTTCACTTTGTAATCCCTTTCTGTTAAGAACAGCACAAATGGTTTCAGAAATTCTATCTCGTCATCGATCCATAAAATTTTTAAATGTCGCACAAATACCTCTTTTTTTTATATTTTTTTAGTGTGTCAGAATATTAAACATAAAAAATCTGAATATCCCCCGCACAGTCGCAAGCTCCCTACGGGGCAGGCAATATCCAACACGGGATATCGAATTTTCAAGTGTTTTTGTCGCTATCGCTCCTTTTTCATTTAGATTTTAGTTTCATCCCAACCCTGAAAGAATCAAATAACAAATAACAAAATACAAATAAATTACAAATTACAAATAACAAATAAAATCCAAATATCATATTACAAATAAAAAATGAAATCAAAATACCAAATATCAAATTACAAATTCATTTTTATCGGTGAAAATCCGTTCCATCCGAGTTATCCGTGTTCCTTTTTTTCATCCCAACCCAGAACCCAGAACCCTGAACCTATTTATCCATTGGGGCATAAATTTGTTCTTTTTTAGGAAATTCTCCTTCTTTTACATCATTAATGAATTTCTTGAGATTAGTAGGGATTTTTTCTGAAAGGTTCATATATTTTCGCACAAATTTTGGTGAAAAATCTGCCATTCCCAAAACATCATGATAAACCAGAACCTGTCCATCTGTGAATCTACCTGCACCAATACCAATGGTTGGGATTGAAAGATTTTCTGTAATTTCTTTTCCCAGTTTCTCAGGAATCCCTTCCAGAACGATCATAAAAGCACCTGCTTGTTCTATGGCTTTTGCCTGTTCGAGGATTTTTTTCTGGTCTGCTTCTTTTTTCCCCTGAATCACATAACCGCCAAATTGATAGATAGATTGCGGCGTTAAACCCAAATGTCCCACCACGGGAATTTCACAATCTATAATTGCTCTGATCGCTTCTATACGGGAAAGTTTACCACCTTCCAGTTTTACAGCATTTGCATCAGCTTCCCGGATAAGTTTGGCAGCATTTCTTTTGGTCTCTTCAATAGAAATATGATAACTCATGTATGGCATATCTACAACAATAAAACTCTCTCTTGCTCCATTTCGAACAGCTTTTGCATGATGAACCATATCAGAGACTGTAACATTCAAAGTGTTTTCATAACCAAGAATAACCATTCCCAGGCTGTCACCAACCAGGATGAGATCGATGCCTGCCATTTCCACGTATTTTGCTGAAGGATAATCATAGGCAGTCAGCATAACAATTTTTTCGTTTTTATGTTTCATTTTTCTAAAAGTTCTGATTGAATTCATTTTTTAACTCCTTCAATTGAAGATAAATATTCTGCTCGTTACGAAAGTCCTCTTTCGTAACGCATTGTAATATTATTTTTTAAAAACAAATTAATGCCAACCCTTGTTGTCTTTTTGGAATCTATCCCGCTCGCTAAAAATACAACCGCAATATTGTTGTCGATACATTCCTCGTTCTTTGGAAATTTTAATTCCTTCTTTCCAATATTCCCTGAAATCCTGATATAAGAAGTTTACTTTATATTCTTTGGCAAGAGATTCGCAGATTTCTTTTATCATCTCGTGTTTTTGAAATTTGCTATAAAGCAAGGTGGTAGTAAAAAAATCAAAATTACCTTTTTTTGCAACAATAACAGCATATTTCAAGCGGTCATAATAACAACTTTGACACCTGTTATTTTCGCGGAAAGCAGCCTTTCTGAGAAATTCTTCAAGGTTGTATTCATCCTTATAGATCATCTGGATATTTTCTTTTTCTGCGAAATCCTGCAATATTTTAAGTCTTTTTTGATATTCCAGAAATGGGTGAATATTCGGATTGAACCAGAATCCAAATATTCTAAATTTATCCTTCAAATGAAAATGAGGTGCTGCAAAGCACGGTGCACAGCAGATATGAATTAGAATTTTAGCATTCATTTTTCTCATTTTTTTTGTCCTGCATCTATGGATTCATCCTCCAAAGAATTTTTCTTTGAGGACTTCTTTTATGTAATAAGATAATCCTATTTCCAATATATTGAAATATAATAAATAGGTCAATTATAAAAAAAAATATTACTAATGAGTAAATTAAATTCCCGACATATTGATTTTCTCCTTCCGAACTTTTTAGTTCGGAAGGGGCTAACTCCAGAAGCTTCTGCTTCTCTCAATAGCAAAGTAGGAGCTTTCAATGCAGGAGCAGATCCTTCAAATCCTATTAGTTTCCGAAGCGGAAGCTTCGGAAGGAGTAAGTAGTGTCGAGTGTAGTATGTATCCATTAGTAATGCATTTCTGCTTTGTGTAAGATGATAAATCAGGAAAGAAAGTTGACTAATAATTACCAGATTTAAATTCTAACCTTAATAAATTAACAAAAGAGGTTCTTATGGTTGGCTCGGAAGAATTCATTGAATTGACAAATAGATTGCAAAACCTTTTCCAGGAAAGAGATAATTCATATACCCTCTGTGTTGTAATTGGTGAGATCGAATGTGCACTTCTCAGATTTATTCATAAAGTCAACAGACCTCTGACTATGAAGGAAATAGCCGAAATGTATGATATTTCCAATTCCAAAGTTACGCGTGTTCTGGATAATCTTGCAAGAAAGGGATTTGTAGAAAGGCAACCTTCACAAATCGATAGAAGAAGCTGCATTGCTTATATCACCGAGGAAGGCAAAAAAATGGCTGAAGACACGCAATATAATCTTAACCAATTGCAGAAAGAAGTGCTAAAAAAAATCCCGGAAGATGATATTCAAAAAATGTATAATTATATGAAACTTTTTATTGATGCTTATGAACAAACTATCGAAAAATCAATGGAAATCTCTGATATTAAGAAAGTATAGTATTGTTGATGAAAATGAAAAATTAAAATGAGCAAACAAGTAAAAGCCGTCTTCATTCAAAAAGCAGAATACTTAAAAGATTATAAAATAGCTTGACCGTAATTTCACTAATAATTCTTGATGTATTATGAATATATGGAGGTTATATGCAATTACTTCAAAGAATGATCGGCAATGAACAAATAATAAAAAATAATTCAGGTAATGTTGAATTTGTTGTTCTACCGGTAGTGGAATATGAAAAAATATTAGAGATTTTTGAAGATTATGGATTAGGACTTGCCATTAAAGAAGCAGAAAAAGATAAAATATATTCAAAAGAAGAAGCCCAAAAAATTTTAAATAATGCTTAAACCGGAATATAATAGCAGATTTCTTAAAGAACTAAGTAAGTTGAAAAAACAACCCCAAATTTACCACGAAATTATAAAAATTTGCTTTGATAACACTGCTGACTATAAATAGAAAAATAATATTCCAAAATTAGAGAAAATAATCGGTTTTAAAAATTATTATAGAATCAAGGTTGACGGTCTCGTAAAAAAGGAAAAATCAAGCGTTTTTTCAAAATCTCATATTTTGTATCTACCTATTATGTATGGAATTATGAAGATGTGGAATTTCTAAAAATTCAAATATTTGGACTTTTTACGAGATCGTCAAGGTTAGAAACTTTCGTATTGGGATTAAAATTGAAAATAATATTTTATCCTTTATGAGAGTTTTTCACAGGAAAGATATTTATAAATATTTTCCTTAAATCCTTTAATCAGGAAATATCTCGATCTAAAGAACTTAATTTGGATTTTTTCAAGGAAAAAAAGAAGGGAAATTTGATATTTCCAATTCCTAAGTTACGCGTGTTCTGGATAATCTTGCAAGAATGGGATTTGTAGAACGTCAACCTTCCCAAATCGATAGAAGAAGCTGGATTGCCGAGATCACAGAGGAAGGCAAAAAAATGGCTGAAGACACGCAATATAATCTTAACCAATTGCAGAAAGAAGTACTAAAAAAAATTCCGAAAGATGATATTCAAAAAACATATAATTATATGAAGCTTTTTATTGATGCTTATGAACAAACTCTTGAGAAATCAATGGAAATTTCTGATTTGAAAAGAGTATAGTTGTTTTCCAATTTTAAAAGGTTGAACTGGACTTCACAACGGATTTATCCGTAGCGGAGTTCAGTTAAAAAATATTCGAGACTAGTTTTGCTTCGCTCCTGTTTGTATCGGCGTAGCTTAGCGAATTTTTCTTTCAAAGTTCATGGAACAATAAGACTATTACTATGCTGTTATTTTCTGCCTTATGAGCATAAAAAAAATCACCCCTGATAATGTTACATTATTATTAGCGTGG
>JAUWNO010000396.1 GCA_030612605.1 Armatimonadota bacterium | reverse complement strand
AATCAAAAAAGGAGGGTTTATGAAGAAAATTCTATTCTTAACTTGTTTACTTTCTGTTGTTTTCGTAGCCAATGCTTTTGCGAACGGACTGAGTTTAAATAGTATCGGGGCAAAAGCTTTAGGCATGGGAGGAGCTTTTGTCGGATTGGCTGATGATGGTACAGCAATTTACTGGAATCCCGCTGGTTTGGCAGGACAGAGTAACAGCATCCTGTTTGCCGGCACAGACATCATTCCAATGGCAAATTATGAATTGGCAGCCAATGCAATTTATCCAACATCTGGAAAGATTGAAGCAGAAGCAGAGATGAATCATTATATTAGCCCAAACCTATTTGTTAACTATAATTTAGGCAAATTCGTTCTTGGTCTTGGTGCATACGTTCCTGCCGGGTTGGGAGTCGAGTGGTATGGTGCTGATCTGGTTGCCTTTAATGGACCAGCTGCATTTGATCCATTAGGTACTTTGGTTAATCCATTTGCAAATACTGAATTTGAATGGATGAGTGAAATCGGTGTTTTTGATATCAGCCCAGCAGTTTCCTATGCTGTTACAGACCAGCTTTCGATTGGTGTGGCAGCTAATATCTATTATGGAATGGTGGAATTGAAAAGAGGTGTTGATGCGGTTATTGTAGGCTTTGATTCAGCTGGAACTCCTACTTTTACACCAGGTGAAGATGGGATGTTGGATTCACAACAAGCCATTGATGTTACAGGCCTAGGATATGGTGGAGCATTTGGATTGATGTATAAACCTACAGAAAAAGTAAGTCTCGGTCTTTCATACCGTTCGCCTGTGAATGTTGCTTTTAAAGGTGATGTAACTGTTGGTACATCAGAAGGTGATGCAGAATTGGATATTGAATGGCCAATGTGGCTTGGTGCAGGTATTGCTGTTAAAGCAAATGACAAATTAACTCTTACTTGTGATGCTCAATATACAAATTGGGCTGCTTTGGAAAAAATCGATGTAATTCTTGATTTCTCAGCTTTTGTTAAAGAAGAAGAAATGCATTTGAACTGGGAAGATGCTACTCAAATTCGTTTAGGACTCGAGTACAAATTGAATAATGATTTGGCTATTTTAGGTGGTTGGTATTTCGATCCTGGTCCAGCACCGGATAAAACTCTGACTATCTTATTTCCATCACAAACTTATTCTGTTATAACAAGCGGATTATGCTACAAAATCAATAATTTTAATGTCGATTTTGGAGTTGAATATCTGTTTGGAGCAGATAGAAATATCGAAGCAGCAGAACATAATATGCCTGGCGTGCACAAGATGGATATTTTTGCATTTAGTTTAGGTTTAGGATACAATTTCTAATAACCTGAAAAAGATTTTGATTAAGCCTTTCGAATTTTCGGGAGGCTTAATTTTTTATGAATAGAAAAGAGATTAAAAAGATCAGAACTCACTAAATCGATTGATTATGGAAAAACAAATCGCAGATAATATAATCACTTTCCGACCCCCACCTCAGCCCTCTCCTACGAGGAGAGGGAGACGGTCGTATTTCCCTTCTCTTTTTAAGAGAAGGGGTTAGGGGATGAGTTAAAAAAGTAGAATCATAAAAAAATATAGAAATATAAATCCTATTATTTGCGATTCAGAAATCATAATTCCTCTATTTTAGTGAGGTCTGAACATCGATTCATTCAGTTTTTCTTGACATCTCCAAGAGCTTTGAAATCCTAAAATTTGATAAGGAGAAAGATGAAACCATATATTGTAGCTATAATCACTGCAGGTGGGAAAGGAAAACGCCTGAAAACTGAAATAAAAAAACAATTCTTATGCGTCAAAGAAAGACCACTTTTATTTTGGACAATCGATAATTTTGCGAAACATTCCCAAATAGATGAAATCATCGTTGTCTTGCCAAGAGAGGACATCAAGATTTATCATGATCAAATTTATTCTGAATTTACTCAATCAAATATTTCTGTTGTACCCGGAGGACCAGAGCGGCAGGATTCGGTTTGCAATGCTATTCATGCCTGCCATCCCAAAACCGATATTGTCCTAATTCATGATGGTGTTCGTCCATTTGTTTCGAAAAATGAAATATCAGATTTAATAAAAGTAGCCTTATATTCAAAAGCTGTAATTCCTATTTTAAAAATAAAAAATACGATTAAAGAAATTAAGAATGAGCACGTTATTAAAACAGTTAATAGGGAAAATTTGGCAAATGCACTCACACCTCAAGTGTTTGATTATAAACTCATAAAGACTTTGCACGAAAATGCAAAAATCGAGGAATTATATTTTACGGATGATGCTGCTATTTTAGAGCATTATGGTCATCTTGTTTCTGTCTATGAAAGCGAATCGTTTAATTTGAAGATAACTACTAAAATGGATTTTGAAATTGCCAGAAATATTATTGAAAATAATTTGTTTGAGTAGTTGAACTGGGAACAGACCTTGCGAATGGTTTCTTTCAGAGAGATTCTTTCAAATTGACCTTCGCAATGGTTGGAGGCTGTATTATTTGAATCAGTTGAATCAGTTGAACTGGGTATAAAAGAAATAATAAAATTCGTGTTAATTCGTGTAATTCGTGGATAAAAAAAAAAGGAAGTATTTATGAGAATTGGTTATGGTTATGATGTTCATAAATTAGTAAGGAACA
>JAUWNO010000181.1 GCA_030612605.1 Armatimonadota bacterium | reverse complement strand
AAAAAAATATATTTCAAGTCATATATCATTCCCAACTTAAAAAAAGTCAACTCACATCCTTATTTTGAAAGTAGGGGATCAAAAACATGTTTCACGCAACCCCTGATAAGCTCCATTATAGTAAACCAAAACTAAATAAATAACCTCTGATAATGTAGGTTATGTAAACTTGAGTTTATGGAATTAATCCTTTAAGGTGGAATTAGATGGCTGTATTCAAGCTTTTAATGATTTCTAAATAAATGATAATGAAAATAATAATATTTTTTATGTAAAATTTTATCTTAGCAAAACACGAATCTCAAAAATGAATTCTAAGGAGCGAAAAAAAAATGTTAGACATAAAACACTTAAAAAAAATAATTAGAAAAGGAACAAGGATAATACGGATTTGCAAGGATAAAATTGACAGGATAAACAGGATTGACATGAAAAAATAAAGACTAAATAATAATTTGTGTAATTCGTGGATAAAAAAGTCAGTGTTAATCAGCATAAAATAAATGTAGAAGGATGAATGATGAAAAGTATGACAGGTTATGGAAAAGCAAGATACTCGGATGATGATTTTGAGATAGATATTGAAGTGAAATCTGTAAATGGCAGATTTTTAGATTCAAGAATAAAGCTTTCTCGTGAATTATCATTTTTAGAAATAAACCTTAAGACCTTATTAAAAAGAAGGATAAAACGCGGTAAAGTTGATATATACATCAATTTTCAAAATAAGATTATTCCCGAATTATATTTGGATGAGGAAAATCTGAAAGCATATTGGAAAATCTATGATCAGGCAAAGAAGGTTTTGAAAACAAAATCGGAAATCCCGCTTGAACAAATACTTTCGGAATATAATGTAATAAGCATCAAAACGGAAAACCTGGAAAATGAGAAATTCAAAAATCTTGTTTTGAAAATATTTGAAGAAGCTTTATCTGAGCATCAGAAGATGGCATTGCAAGAAGGAAAATCAATGCTTCTTTTCTTTAATTCAGCAATTAAAAAGATGTCTGCTTCATTATCTAAAATTGAAAAAGAATTTCCAAAATATAAAAAGGAAATATCTGAAAAACTAAATAATACTCTATCAACTCTACTTAAACAAAAGCTTGAAGACGATGACTATAAAAGGATTTTACTCGAATCAGCCATATATATTGAAAAGGCTGATGTAACTGAAGAAATAGTTAGAATCAAACATCATCTTGATAAATTTGAAGAGAAGATCAATCAAAATAATACTGAGATTGGGAAAAGCATAAACTTTATCCTGCAAGAAATGCAGCGTGAGATAAATACCATTGGATCGAAATTCAATTCTACATCTGTGTTTGACGAAATTATCTCAATCAAAGAAGAAATCGAAAAATGCAGGGAGATCGTGCAAAATGTCGAATGAAAAACCAAAACTTAGTTGGACCTCTCACCCATTCATTGATTTTCCTATTACTTCAATATTTTTAGTAATATCTCTCATCGTATTAGCTGTCATTCTTTGGCAAGTTGCAGTCGTTATCTGGGATATGCCTTTGTTCTATTATCTGGGCTTTGCAATTTTCGTTTTCAGCATGACAACCTACTTTATACCAACGAGATATGAATTCTATGAAACGAAAATTGTTATTCATTATGCCATGATAAAAGTAGAAAGACATTATTCAGATTTCAAATGTTTCTATTCAGATAAAAAAGGTATTATGCTGGGAACATTTATGAAACCGCGTAAACTCGATAGTTTCAGAGGTCAATCAATTCGTTTTTCAAAGCTTCAAACTGAAAAAGAAGATTTGATGAAATTATTAGAACAGAAAATCGGAAATCAATATTAATGTATGATTCAAAGCTGGCTTTTCAGATTAAGAAACTACTTTCAGATGATAATGTTAATAGGCTCAAAATAAAAGATATATCCAAAGCTATTAAAGTAAGAAAACATAAACATAAAGATCTGATCGATACTCTTTTTAAATTAGCAAAAGATAACAAAATTAAGCTGAAAAACAGGAGATATTCCTCTTATGCAAAACCAAATTATATAGAGGGAATTTTCGATGCCAGACCTCTTGCAAAAAATAAATCATTCGCTTTTGTTATTACAGATGAATTTGATATTTATATTTCCTCTGAAGATACTATGAATGCCTATCATGACGATGAAGTTCTGGTTGAAGTGAAATATTCAAAAAATCAAAAAAGGTATGGTACAATCACCAAAATAATCAAAAGAAACAGAGAATTATTTGTGGGACAAATTCAGGAATATCATGGTAATTATTTTCTGATTCCAGATAATTCTCGCATTCATACTAACTTTAAAATAAATGACTTAGCAACTGCTTCTATACAAGATAAAGTTGTTTTGAAAATCACGAATTGGGGAAATAGAGAACTTCAAAGATTACCGGTTGGTAATATTGTTGAAATATTGGGAAAAGCAGGAAATCCGGAAGTTGAGATTTTGAGTATTATCAGAAATTATGAACTTCCTCTCGCTTTTCCAGGGAGCGTTATCAAAGAAGTTACAGATTTGTCTGATGAAATTACAGAAGAAGAAATCAATAAAAGAAAAGACTTTAGAAAACTGGCTACATTTACAATCGATCCTGCTTCAGCAAAGGATTTTGATGATGCAATTTCCCTGGAAAAAACTGACAATAACTGGCGTTTATATGTTCATATCGCAGATGTTGCTCATTATGTAAAACAAGATTCATTGCTTTTCAAAGAAGCTGTGAAACGGGGGAACAGTTATTATTTTCCCAAAAAAGTGATTCCAATGCTTCCGGAAAAAATATCCAATAAAATCTGCAGTTTGCGCCCTTTTGAAGATAAGCTCACAATCAGCGTTATAACGGATTTTAATGAATCATTTCAGATTATCCTACAGGAAGTTTGTGAAAGTATCATCAATTCAAATGCTCGTTTTTCTTATGATGAGATCGATCTGATTTTTGAAGATTCATCTCCTGATATTCCTGAAGAAATTGCAAAAATTCTCAATAAGATGAAAACACTCTCCTCTGCCCTATCGGAACAAAGAAAGAAGCATGGTTATCTGCGGTTTGACCTGCCGGAACCAGAATTCATTTTCGATGACAAAGGATATATTTTTGACATAAAAAGAAGTATGGAAACGGAATCTCATCGTCTCATTGAAAATTTCATGCTAATCGCTAATGAATTTATTGCCAAGCAGTTAAGCCATCAAAACACCATTTATAGGGTTCACGAAAAACCGGATGATGAGGATATTATCAAAATCAAGGATTTGTCGGAGAAACATAATTTAAAATTTCCTTTAGGAAAAAGTCTGAATTATGCTTTTCAAGAACTTTTGAACTCAATGCCGGATAATGATTATCACAGGGTTTTTGACAGGATCATCCTGAGAAACTTGAAGAAGGCAAAATATCAAACTGAGAATTTTGGTCACTTTGGTCTGGGAATAAAAACTTATACGCATTTCACTTCACCTATCAGACGACTTTGCGACTTGATTGTTCATCATCAAACCAAACAAAAACTTATTTCAAGCCAGAATACATTTACACAGAAAAAACTCTCTGATCTGGCTAATATCGCCTCAGAAAAAGAATTAATTGCAGACTATGCAGAAAGAGAAGTTGATAATAAAAACAAACTCACCTTTATTAAGAAAAAATTGGGTGAAACATTTTCCGGAATTATCATTGGCATGAACAACTCATCTCTTTTTGTTGAATTAGATAAATATCCAATTACAGGTTTGATTCCTTTTTCTTCTTTGAAAAAAGACTATTATCAGTTTTATAAACAATATTTAAGATTGATAGGAAAGAGAACAGGTAGAATATTCAAGCTTACAGATAAAGTAGAAGTTTTGATTAGCAGAGTTGATAATGATGTTTATTTTCAATTGATTGGAGAGTAGATGTTAATGTTATTCTTTAATATAATTCTATATGTTTTATTCTTTTTTTCGTTGCCTTGGATGTTGATTCGGTTCAGTCGGGAAGAGCGAAAGATGAGATTTGGAACCTCAATTTCCCAATTGAAAAATTGCATCTGGATCCACGCTGCTTCAGTAGGTGAAGTTAATGCAGTTAAATCATTAATAATTGCTCTTCTAAACAAACACGTGAACAAGACCTTTATTTTATCCACAATGACAAAAACAGGTCTGGAATCTGCCATGCAAATCCATCCGAAGCTGATTACAACCCTGTTTCCGTTAGATTTCGATTTTATTATGAAAAGAGCTTTCAGAATGCTGAATCCTGAACTAGTAATATTAGTAGAAACGGAATTTTGGCCAAATATGCTTTATCAAGCAAAAAGAAACGATGTTCCGTTTATAATTGTTAATGGAAGAATTTCTGAGCGAACATATCCTAAATATAGAAAATTTTCTTTTTTCTGGAAACCGCTTTGGAAAGCTGTAAAAAGCGTGTCTGCTCAATCTGAACATGATGCCAATCGTTTTAAATCATTAGGATTTAAAGATGTAATCAACAATCAGAATCTTAAGTTTTGTCTGCAACTCCCTGAATTTGAAAGAGAAAACATAAGAAACAAGTGGAATTTTTCCAAAAATGATTTTATTATTGTTTTTGGCAGCAGCCGTCCCGGAGAAGAAAAATTAATAAAAAAGGAAGTTTCGATTCTAAAGAAAGAAATTCCCAATTTAAAGATAATTGTAGTTCCAAGGCATTTGGAAAGGATTTCAGAAGTTAAGGAAATATTTAAAGAATTCAATTATCAATTATACACAGAGCTAAAAGACAAACCAGAAATCATCATAGTGGATAAAATGGGAATTTTAACTGAAGCTTATGCAATGTCTGATCTGGCTATTGTGGGTGGGAGCTTCTTTGATTTCGGTGGTCATAATCCTTTGGAACCTGCATTTTACGGGCTTCCCATCATTATGGGAGAGTATTACAGTTCATGTATTGATTCTGTAAATAAGCTCGAAAAAAATGAAGCGATCATAATTTCGACAAAAGATGAACTTTTGCAGAACATTCTGAAAATTGCCCAAAATCCGGATTATTGCTTCACTCTTGGTAGAAACGCTAAAAAAACTTTACAACAAAATTCCGATAGTCTAAAAGAGAATATAAAAGTTATCGAAAGGTTTATCAAATGAAAGAAGCACTTTATTATAAAAGATTAGAGAATTCAAAAGTTCAATGTTTACTTTGCCCTCATTTCTGCGTGATTGCTTCAAATGAAATTGGAATTTGCAAAGTACGTAAAAATCTGGATGGAAAATTATTCACTGTAAATTACGCTGAAACAGTTAC
>JAUWNO010000419.1 GCA_030612605.1 Armatimonadota bacterium | reverse complement strand
ACTAGCGATCTCCATCCAGGTAAAACCATTATCAGTCGAGAGTTCTATATTCACTTGGTCAACTCCACCCAGATCGACCCAGGTAATACTATCTTGAGATGCGTAAGCCATTACTGTTCCGAGGACAGGATATGTAATATTCAAAGCAGTGATCTGGAATGCTTCATCAGATGTATCGAATATTTCTCCATCGATCGAGCTGACCATGATTTTGCAATTATCGGAAAGAGGACCTGGAACCATGAATTCATGATACCCGGAATTATCAATATTCTCTGCAATGATTTCCCATTCTCCTTCAATTTGATGTTGAATTTTAATATCAATGGTCTCAAGGGTACCATAATGACTCCAGGTAACGCTATCCTGCAAACCGTAAACCAGGCTTTCATCACCATTGGGATATTCAACCCAGATATAAGAATTTGAAGTAGGATCCAAAATGATAGTACCACTAACGGAATGAGGAGCAGCACCTGTTCCATCTCCCTCGATATACCAGCCGATTTCTACAGGCTGGGTTTGACTAACATCAATGGTTACATTCACATTGAAAGGATGAGCACCAACAGAGGAAAGAGGAGTGCCGTTTCCGAATCCCCAACTTATTTCTACACCATTACCGGTTTCATTATTATAGTTCAGTGTTTCGATATTATTTGCACTATTAACATAAAATCCGTCAGGGAAATCGAGTCTCACACCATAAACAGGTTCGCCGTCGGGACTGTTGTGATAAAGATAATAAAGTAAATTCATTGGTACGATGGGAACATAACCATTTGAACCGCGAATTATCTGGTCATTTTCAATGCTTCTTCCGCCCTCCAGGTTTCTATTAAAGAAATGGCTGATAGAAATTTCATAAGTAAGTTCAGTACCGAGTCCGCCATTATTCGTTAAGAAAATATTTTCCACAATAGTTGTATCAGGCGGAATGGAAACATTCAAATATTCCGGCATCACAGAAAGATAGGGCAAACCAAAACCTTCATTAATCGTAAATAATATAGCAGTTTCGTCTTCCAGAAGCCTGGCTGTTGGGTCATAGATATTGGCAAATGTCATCAGCAGTCCACTGTCTTGCATTTCATTTTCAATTCCAACAGTAGCATAATTTTCACCTTGGTCAACATTGTTTACTTCTTGATATTGGAAGAGAATTTCACCGTCACCTGTTGGAGTGGGATAATAAAGAGGGTCATACAAAATTACCTGGAATGTTTCGTGGTGATATGTATAAAAAGTGTTTTGAAAATCTAACCATTCGACTACGAAATAGTGATTATCTTCATCATGATAGCCATACATCTGACCGTTTTTCAGATCATCCCAGAAAGGTGCGATCATAGCATCGGGACCAATTCCGGAAGGTATATTCCTGTTTCTGAAGAATACAAGATCTGTTTCACACATAGATAAATATCCATTAGAATTCACAGAAATCGAATTATAATATTGTCCGAAATATTGGAAAGTAAAAGGCAGACCAATAGTTTTTGTATATCCATCGGGCGTTGTATGATCTGCGCCGATTAAGGTTCCATTTCCTCCATACTGAGGTGCGATTTCTATCCAATTGTAAACAGGGGCTTGAAAATTACCGACATCATTGCGCTCAATAGCATAATAACCATATTCGGAAAAGGTAGGACTATTCTGATCTATGTTCCCAATTGGAATAGTAAAAATGAGTTCTTGCAGGAAATTTCCGTTATGGGAAATTTCCAAGCTATATTTTGCCAGCTCACCGGTGATAACATTATTTACGCTAACCTGGAAAGGGCTGGAATTCATTCCGGTTCCATTCACAGAGATATTAGAGTATGAGCTGTTAGAATTTATAACTTCTGTTTTTTCGTTTAAACTTATTAGATTCACATCAAATTCTTCTGTTTCAAGATTTCCGCAATTCAAGAGTTCAATATTTACATCTGCAGTTTCGTTCTGGATCAGGCAACCGCTTGCATTATCAACTATAAACTGCGATAGAGCGAGTTCAGGTGATGTTATTTCCACAGGAATGATAAAACTCTGATCACCAAAAGCAGAACTTAGGTTCACAAAAAGATCTGCAATATAATCGTTTTTCCATTCATTGCCAATCTGGAATTGGAATTCTGCATAGAAAATATCACCGGCAGCAATGCTGGTTGCGATAATTTCTCCTGAAATTACTTCCAGATAAATATCTTCAGAAATTAGTGAAATCGGAACATTTGTTACAGCAGTATCACCCAGATTTTGAATTAAAATTTGCAGATTTACTAGTTGGCCGGGAACGGTTTCCTCAACAAAGAAAAATTCCGCTAAACTCAAAATGTCATCTTCCACTACAAATAAATCTTCAGTTTCAGGGATATAACCATATTTGGATGCAGTTACCTCATAATCTCCAATTGGCAGATTCAAAAAGATTTGTGCTACTCCAGAG
>JAUWNO010000303.1 GCA_030612605.1 Armatimonadota bacterium | reverse complement strand
TTAAGAACAGAAAGGTATATTCCCACGCGGGAGCATGGGGACAAGCAGAGAAGCTTGAAATTTTGAATTTTGGTCATTAAAATTTATTTGCCCTGTTAAATAAATCGCAGATTTAATGCAAAGCATTATTTAACAGGGTGAATATTTTATTATTTGTTTTTTGGAATTTTATTTCTATTTGACATCAAAAGAAAACAAAAAAAAATGTCTAACCAAAATTTCGGAGGAAAGAATGTATAAAAAAGTAATTATTGTAAGTTTCTTAATTATTGTGATTTGTTCTCTTTTAATAGCAGAGAAATCTTTGGAAAGAATTGGCAATGAGCTTGAATATTTTGCAGATTCTTTATTTACTACTAAAGAATATTTAGGTGCAGTTATCAAGTATAATGAAGCAATTGCTAAATTTGAGGAAGCAAAAGAGAAAGATGGAATTCCTGTAGAAGGTAAAATTAAAAATATTTTAGATAAACTTTTTAAAGCTAATTATTTTGGCGGAAAATATATTGATGCAATTTCGATTCTTCAACTTCAATTAAAATCAGATCCTTCCAATTCCATAACTGTTAGAACCATTGCTCAAATATATGAGAAAAATTTAAAGGAACTTGATGAAGCCATTGAAGTTCTAAAAATTTTTGACAATGATAATCGAACTTTCAAGATTGAAAAAGAAATAGCTTCTTTATATCTTGATAATGAAGATTATAACAACTCTTTAATTTGGTATCAAAAGGCATACGAATTAAAACAGGATTCCAAAGTTATTAAAAATATTGCCACATTATATCTTAAGCTCGGAGATAACCAGGCAGCAGTGAAAGCTTATGAAGATTTTATTCAAACCAATCCCAAAGAAAGTGTGCTTGCCAAAACCTACAAAAATATGGGCGCACTTTATGAAGAATTAAAAAACAATTCAAAAGCGTTTGAATATTATGAAAAATCGAATGCTCTAAAGTATGACAACAATATTACTCTGCTGCTTATCACGAAATATTACGATAATAAATATTACAATAAAGCTCTGGAAAAAATTGCACTTCTTCTCGAGAATAAAGCAAATAATAGCGACGCTATTTATTACCGAGCATTGATCAAGTTTGAAAGAGAAGAGAAAAATGCTGCTAAAGCAGATTTTACTCTCCTTTTGAACGATTCGAAATATAAGAAAGATGCTCAGAGATTTATCGAAAGTATAGAATCAGAATAGTTTTTTATCCAATTTTGGATTTCAAGATTCGGAGAATACGAGAACTTAGATTCTTGTGTTCTCCAATTAGAGTCTGTCCGTAAACCCCGTAGGATAGAATCTAATTCATTAATATAACAGAATAACAGATTGTTATCCAATGGGGTAAAGTATGATTTTTCGATTTCTAACTCCCCTAACCCCTCTTTGCAAAAGAGGGGAAACATTGATGCTTGTTATCAAACTTCTGCCTTCAGCTTGTTCCCATCCGGCAGTTGACGGATGGGAACACAATAGAATATGAAACTCCGTTTCGTAAATATTTTCAAAACAGAGTTTTTGGATAAGATGCATTCCAAAACGGAGTTTTGGAACGAGCGGTAGGACGGAGTTTTGGAACGAGCAGTGGAATGGAATTTTGGAACGAGCAGTATTCTCCCCCTGAATAGGGGGAGTTAGAGGGGGTTGAAAAACCGAGCAGTAAATAAGTAAATTTATTAAAATGGAGTAAATTATGAGAAAGATTATCATTGCCGGAAACTGGAAGATGAATAAAACATTCCAGGAAACAGAAGAATTTTTATTGGAATTAACAGATTTTCTGAATGAAGTTGAGTTGAATAATATTGAGGTTACAATTTGTCCTCCGGCTCTTTATTTAGAAATGGCTACAGATATCGCTTTTGAAAGTAAGTTTTCTATCGGTTCCCAAAATATAAGCGTTCACGAATTTGGTGCGTTTACAGGTGAAATATCAGCTTCAATGTTAAAGTCTATGGATGTTGAATATTGCATTATTGGTCATTCCGAGCGAAGAAAATATTTTAATGAAACAAAT
This sequence comes from Armatimonadota bacterium, assembly GCA_030612605.1. GTDB lineage: Bacteria > Cloacimonadota > Cloacimonadia > Cloacimonadales > TCS61 > JABMPU01. The sequence continues at coordinate 1,523 of JAUWNO010000303.1, read as the reverse complement.
GAGATGATAAACACAAAATTAAAGATTCTCAGAAGAAATAAGGTTATTCCTATTGTCTGTATTGGTGAGACTTTGGAAGAAAGAGAAATGGGTGTCACAAAAAAAATCATAACGCACCAGCTCGAAGAAGTTTTTAATGATATTGAAATTGATGGAAATATTGTGATTGCCTATGAACCGATTTGGGCAATTGGTACTGGTAAAACTGCAACTCCACAGCAAGCACAGGAGATTCATAAATTTATCCGGAAGTGGTTAACAGATAATTATTCAGAAAGGATTGCAGAAAATTTACCGGTTTTATATGGCGGAAGTGCAAAACCTCAAAATATAAATGATTTATTGAAACAATCGGATATTGATGGTGGTTTGATTGGTGGAGCTTCTCTGGATATTGAGAAGTTTTCTGAAATGATTGATATTGCTGCAAAAAACTAAAGGTCAAAAATGTTAGATATTAAATTCATTCGTGAAAATGCTGAAATCGTTAAGATGGCTGTAAAAAATAAAAACGAATCTGCAAATATAGATGAGATACTGATCTTAGATAAAAAGAAACGAGAATTACAATTTAATTTTGATAACTTAAGAGCAGAGCAGAAAAGAGTTTCTTTGGAAATTCCTGAATTGAAAAAAGAAAATAAAGATTTTACCAAACTTCTTTCTCAGATGAGTACAATTTCCAAAGAGATAAAGCAAATCTCAGCTGATCTTTCTTCTGTATCCAATGAACTCAAAACGAAATTGCTTTCTGTTCCGAACATTCCTCATACAAGTGTTCCCATTGGAAAAGATGAATCTGCAAATACTTTTGTGCGAGAATGGGGAGAGAAAAAAGAGTTCGATTTTACACCCAAAGACCATCTTGAACTTGTTCAGCAAAATTATCTTTTAGATTTTAAAAGAGCAACTAAACTTTCGGGTCATGGATTTGCTCTTTACACTGATAAAGGTGCTTTATTGGAAAGAGCTTTAATCAATTTTATGTTGGATTTTCATATTAAAAAGCATGGCTACAAAGAAATTTCGGCTCCGTTTATTGTGAACAGGAGCACGATGACTGGAACAGGTCAGCTTCCTAAACTTGAAGAAGATATGTATCTCATCGAGCAGGATGATCTTTTTTTGATTCCAACTTCCGAAGTTTCTGTTACAAATATTTTTACAGATGAGATTGTTCATCATAAGATATTACCTCAGAAATTTGTTTCATATAGTCCCTGTTTCAGGAGAGAAGCCGGTTCTTATGGCAAAGATACAAAAGGGTTACAACGTCTTCACCAGTTCAATAAGGTTGAGATGGTTAGATTTGTAAAGCCCGGGAATTCTTATATAGCTTTAGAAGAGATGCTGGTTGATGCGGAAGAAATATTGCAGGAACTTGGCTTACATTATCGCATTATGATCATATCTTCAGGAGATTTGAGCTTTGCTTCTACCAAAACTTATGATATTGAAGTTTGGGCTCCTGGGGCAAAAAAATATTTAGAGGTTTCCTCAGTTAGTAATTTCGAGGATTTTCA
>JAUWNO010000339.1 GCA_030612605.1 Armatimonadota bacterium | reverse complement strand
ATAAGAAGATTCGGGAGGTTAAAAGCGATCCGAAACTTTCCGAATCTTAAATAAAGCAAAACTTTGCAGAAAGCTTCGTAAAGTAATAACATACCCAACCTTTGAAAAGGTCGATGAGAAAGAGTTCCTCTGAGGGAAACCATTTTCAAGGTTTTTCTCGATCAAGCTGATCGAGTTACATTCAATATTCATTTTTCCTGTTCATCCAATCTAAACTATCCAACCATTGCGAAGGTTTATCTTAATGAATTCCTCTGGAAGAAGCCATTCGCAAGGTTTTGTTAAAAAGTATAACTTACTTTCATATAAGCCTGTTTGTAATCGGTGATAAATTCCTGTTCTATTTCATCTTGGGCAGTTTTATAACCGAGATACAAATTGCAATTATCCTTGAATTCATAACGAAAATTTGAGAAAAATCCGAGATATGCAGTTTGGCTATCACTCTCATAATTGTTATAACGCAAACCGTTTGTGATAGAGAGTTTATTGGAAAAGTTAATTGTCAAATCAGCATTGCCGATCCAATATTCATCATCCATTTCGCAATCAGTCGGGAAATCGAAATATCTTTGTCGTTGTGCGGAAATATTGTAAGAAAAGTTATTTCCGATATCACCCCATAATGATAAATTGATATAATCCCTTTTGTATATTTCGGAGAGATTATAAACAAGTGAATGTCCTGTGCTGTAATTGATTCTTGTATTTAACCAGGAAATATTCCAGGTTCCGATTCCTGCATAAATATTATCCCAGGTATAAATAGAATCATTATAACTTTCCTGCCCGATATTTCCGTTAATGCTAAAATTTATTTTATGAGGTGAATTCATCCAGAAATTCAAACCACCACCTTGTTCGAGTAGTTCTTTATCATCATTCGTAAATGATTTATGTAGCCAAATACTCGAACCGAAACTTTTCAAAATTTTCCCGTTTGGATCACTATTTTGCCAAGCATTTAGGTTTATTGCCGAGAAATCTGTTTCAAAAACGCGCCCCATATCCGCTTTATAATTTTCGCTCATCCGAGAACCGTTTATTGACCAGTTAACATCCCCCTTCTTCCCGTTATATCCGCAATACATCGAATATCCTTTTTCGTTTTCATTGCCGGATTCATCTTTTAAAGTGAAATCTATCTCAGCCCAAACAGATTGGTTTTTCATAAATTCCCAACTTGGATTTATCACCAAAACCTCATTATGATAATCTTTGTTCATCCTGTTCAGCAACGTCATTTGAATGGAAAGATTCTCCCATTTCGGTTTGAATGCCAGCATATTATAAATATCATCTTTATTTAGAATCTCGTCGTCTTCCGAAACTTCTTTATCCATTGCGGAAAGAAAACCATAAGAGAAATTTTCCGAATTCCCGGTAAGTTTCACTGCATATTGCGGCTGCATAATATAACGGGAATAAAACAAATTACTACTAACTCCAAAGACATCAAGGTCTTCTATAAAGAAATAACGGTTTTCCCAAAAATGCGGAGCATAACGAACATTAAAATTATCCTCTGCTGTATCCATCGGAATATCGGAGAAATCAGGATTTAAGCTGATCTTTACTTTAGTTGCAGAAGTGGGATTATATGAAAAATCCAGACCGATATTTTCAGGATCAAAGGAATCTGTTTCTTCCAATAAATCGTATTTTTTAATGAAATACGGAGTTATCCTGTAATTCTTGTTTTTGGAAAGTTCTTCATTTATGGAAATATCATAAGCTGTGCGAAAATAATCTTTTCCCATATCAATTTTACCGTAAGGAATGGAATAATATTCATCGGCTTTTTCAAAATAACGAGTTAAAATTATTTTCCATTTATAGGGTGGATTACCGTAAAATCGCAAATCTTTAAAAGGAATTTTCATCGTACTTTTCCATAGAGTATCGGAAATGATATTATCATATTTATAATTACTGTTCCAGTCGGAATCCATATTCATATCAGACTGACGAATACCGTCATATTTGTTTCCAAAAGGAAATGAATAGAAATAATACGTATAATAATTTTTTACATCCGTAATGATCTGAATTCTCATAATATCACAATCGACCCATTCATCAGTATTTGCCAATTTCCCTTTTTCAAAATTTTCATCGATTTCCGCTTCCCAAAGAACGAACAGGTTTTCTTTATCGTGCCAAAGCCACACATATGTCTGCAAAGGAATCGCCAGCGAATCATCAGGAGATATTCGCACAAATCCCGATAGATAATTCGTTTCTGTTTTCAATTCTGTTTGCGAATACGGTAGGGTTATAGCGTTGAGAATAATTCCTGTTAAGATTAGAATTAATGTTACAATTGTTTTTTTCATTTTTTTTCTCCAATTTTATTTACCGCTAATGGACGCTAATTTTCGTTAATAAAACTTGAGTTAAGTCGGCTTTAGCCGATATTGACTTAAGTTGACCCTATTCCCTTCCGAAGCTTTCTTCCACTTCTTCGCATAAGAAGATTCGGAAGGTTATAAGCGAGCTGAAACTTTCCGAATCTTAAAAAAAAGAAAGCCTTTGCAGGAAGCTTCGGAAAGTCCAATCAAATATTCCAACCATTGAAAAGGTCGATGAGAAAGAATTCCTCTGTGGGAAACCATTTTCAAGGTTTTGATCTCACCTCAATCCTCTCCTGAAAGGAGAGGAGATTCTCCTTCTCCTCGCAGGAGAAGGTTGGGATGAGGTTTCTATTCATTCAGCAGCATTGCTTCCTGCTCTTCCAGAAACTGGTTCGTGTAAAGCCTGTAATAATAACCTTTTTGTTTCAGAAGTTCATGGTGATCTCCCTGTTCGGTTATCCTACCTTTTTGTATTACCAGGATGCGATCAGCAGAACGGATCGTAGAAAGCCTGTGGGCAATGATGAAACTGGTTCTGTTTTCCAGAACTGTGTGTATCGCCTTTTGTATCAATTGTTCGGTTTCAGTATCTACAGACGAAGTAGCTTCATCCAGAATGAATATCCTGGGATCAGCTAAAATCGCTCTGGCAAAAGATATCAATTGCTTCTCACCTGTTGAGAGTCTGGCTCCACCTTCACCAACTTCAGAATCATAACCCTTTTTCAGCTTCATTATGAAATTATGAGCATTGACCAGCTTTGCAGCTTCAATGATCTCATCTTCGGTTGCATCCAGCCTGCCATAAG
>JAUWNO010000171.1 GCA_030612605.1 Armatimonadota bacterium | reverse complement strand
AAAAACAGATATCTTTTTTCCCAAATTAACCAGTTCAACCGATTCAACCAATTCAACCAATTCAACCAGTTCAACCAATTCAACTAGTTCAACCATTTTTTATCTTGCTCCATATCTTCTTTTTCTTTTTTGGAAATCCAGGATTGCTTGGATAAATTCTTCGCGAGTAAAATCTGGCCAGAGTGTTTCTGTAAACCAAAATTCTGAATAAGCACTCTGCCAGATGAGAAAATTTGAAAGACGTTCTTCACCGCTTGTACGGATAATCAAATCCGGATCCGGCATATTTGCAGTGTAAAGATGACTGTTAATAATTTCTTCATTTATTTCATTCTCTGAGATTTTTCCTGATTTCATCTCTACAAAAATATCATTAAAAGCATCGATCAATTCCTGACGACCACCATAATTCATCGCTGCATTCAGATGAAGTCCAGTATTATTCCAACTTCGTTTGCACGTATCAATAACTTTTTTATTATAATTTTTGGATAAATTTTCTTTTCTGCCTAAGAATCGCACGCTGACATTATTTTTTATAAGTTCATCGATTTCTTTCACCAGAGAATCCACTATTAATTTCAAAAGGTAATTCACTTCCGGTTTTGATCTTTTCCAGTTTTCTGTGGAAAAAGCATAAACTGTAAGATATTCCAAACCGATCTCAACAGATGTTTCCACAATTCTGCGAACGGTTTCGACTCCTTTTTTATGACCGTTTATTCTCTTCGTATTATGAAGTTTTGCCCAACGACCATTACCATCCATTATAATAGCAACGTGTTTTGGCATCTTTGATTTTTCGATTTTTGGGATAAGTTCTTTATAATTCATTCAAGCCTCTTTTTTTTGACAGGATTAACAGGATACTTAATCCTTTTTTAATTCCCTTACTTTCCTTTTAATTTCAATTTTGCTTTCTGCAAAATTTATAATCAATCCCACTTCTAATCCTGTTGCAGTCAGATAATTTACAAGTTGCACTTCGTGTGCCTTCACAATTTTTTTTACTGATTTTAATTCAATAATTATTTTATTATCCACCACAATATCAGCAATATAATTTCCTACTATTTGGTTCAGATAATGAACAATTATTGGTTTTTGACTTTCTACTTTTAAGCCAATCTTCCTTAATTCGATTATAAAACATTTTTCATAAACGGATTCCAAATATCCGAATCCCATAATATTATAAACTCTATATGCACAGCCAATAATTTTTTGTGTCAAATCTTCATATTGCATTTTCAATTTCCATATTTTATTTATTTTCAAGAACAATTATCCTGATAATCCTGTTAATCCTGTCTTATATTTCAGAAAAGCATTCATAAACCCATTCAAATCACCATTCATAACAGCAGAAATATTTCCTGTTTCATAATTTGTGCGATGATCTTTAACCATCTGGTAAGGGTGAAAAACATAAGATCGGATCTGATTTCCCCAGCCGATATCGGTTTTAGTTTCTTCCAGTTTTTGACGCTCCTTTTCACGTTCTTCAACTTGATGTTGGTAAAGCCGAGATTTCAGAATTTTCATTGCCACATCTCGGTTCTTAATCTGAGAACGCTCATTCTGACATTGTACTACAATATTCGTGGGAATGTGAGTAATTCGAACAGCGGAATCTGTTGTATTCACGCTTTGTCCGCCTTTGCCGCTTGAACGATATGTATCGATTCTTAATTCTTTGGGATCGATTTCGATGGTAATATCATCTTCGATTATCGGATAAATGAAAACAGATGCAAAAGAAGTCTGCCTTTTTCTTTGAGCATTAAAAGGGGAGATTCTGACCAAACGATGAATACCGATTTCAGCTTTGAGATAACCATAAGCAAAATCCCCCAGAATTTCCATTGTCACGCTTTTTAATCCAGCTTCATCTCCGGGTAGATAATCCACAATTTCTATTTTATAACCGGAATTTTCAGCCCAGCGTTTGTACATTCTCAAAAGCATTTCCGCCCAATCTTGAGATTCTGTACCTCCAGCTCCCGGATGAATTGTCAGAATCGCACTATTTATATCTGTTTTCCCTTTTAAAAGGAATTGAATTTGAGCTTCGTCAATAAAGGGTTTTGCTTGTTCAAGATCTTCGATTGCTTCTTGGAGGAGAGATTCGCTGAATTCTTCTTCGAGAAGTAATTTATAAGTTTCCAAATCATCGAATATATTCCTGAGTTCTTTATCTTTATCTAATTGAGATTTGAGAGTATTAATTTCTTTAGTGATATTTTGTGCTCGTTTCTGGTCTTTCCAGAAATTCGGTTTATTCATTTCAGATTCGAAATTGCTTATGTTCTGCTCTATATGAGCAGTGTCAAAGAAACCTCCTGATTTCGACTATTTTTTTATTTATGACTTCAACTTCTTTTAAAAAATCAATAAATTCCATAAAATTCTCCTATTGGATAAAATGTAAATTAATTTGAATCAGAAAAACTGTCTAATTATTTATCAGTAAAAACTACCTGGAAGCAGATATGTTTTAATTTCTTCATTATAATATCTATCTGTCATGGTTGAGATGAAATCACGAACCTTTTCCGGATTTGAAAATGAACTGATATATTTTTCATTCTTACTATCAAGAAATTGATAGAAAATTTTGGATTGCAAATTTTGTTTTTTCAGGTCTTCCAGATATTGATCAAAGAGAATGTCCATGCTTTTATCAACAATCATCCGGGATTTTTTCACATTCGCATCTGTATAAATTCTATCATAATTGAATTTCTTAAGTTTATAAAGATAAAAAGATGTCTCTTCATCAAATGAGACAAAATCCTTTTCATAACTGTTTAGAATCACACTTTTAACAAGAGTATCGATTATTAAGCTGTTCGTATTACCAAGAAATTCCACACAATCCTTTGGAAGGTCCTCACGTTTGAGAATGTTCAATCTTATTGCATCCTCGATATCTTGTCCAATATATGCAATTGTATCAGAAATCCGAACAACACATCCTTCCAGAGTTGCAGGCATCCAAATAATATTCTCACCTTTTGTTGTACTTTGAATATAGTCTTGAATATCTTTTTCCGTCTTATCACGCTGAGGTTGCAAAACAGTATCATGAACTTCTCCGTCATGAGAAATAATCCCGTCACGAACCTGGAATGTAAGATTAAGGCCTTTTCCCTGAAGCGAAATATTATCAACAATATGCAGACTTTGAATGTTGTGATGAAATTCTCCAATACCATGTTTTACGCAACATTGGCTAAGAGAGACTTCACCATCGTGCCCAAAAGGTGAATGACCCAAATCATGACCCAGAGCGATTGCTTCTACAAGTTCAAGATTGAGCCGCAGAATTTTGGCAATTGTGCGAGAAATCTGGGAGACATAAGTTGTATGCAAACTGCGATTGGAAGTCTCTTCATCGAACATATTGGTGAAAGAAAAAACCTGCGTTTTACCTTGATACCTGCGATAAGCTCCGCTATGAAGAATCCGATCGCGATCTACAGCAAAATCCGAACGCATATAACACTTATCCTCTTTTTTAAGACGATAAGCATCTTCATATTCGCAGGCAAAATTGCTAAAATTCTCACAATTTTTTGCTAAACTTTTCTCATATATTTGCTGAAGTTTTTCTTTATCCATCTATACACTCTTTTTCTTAAATTCCATAAATATCGGCTTGAAACCCTCCTGACGCTTTTTCATTTCAAAATAAGTTTCAATGTGACCTTCTACAGGGATGCTGGAATATCCATTTTCATATTCTGAAACAAAATCTTTCCGGGCTGCAAAAAGATTGATTATCCATTCTGCATATTCTGCGTGGTCTGTTGCAATTTCTAATCTACCATCAGGTTTTAGAATCTCTGAAAGAACACCAACAAATCTATCATTTATCAGCCTGTTCTTATGATGCTTTCTTTTGGGCCAAGGATCTGGATGAATGATGTAAATTTTAGAAATCGATTTTTCTGGAATACATTTCTTTAGATTTTCATCCACAAACAATTTCATAATTCTCACATTTTTATGCAACTTAAAATCCAATTTTCTCAAAATAATCTTTATTCTTTTCTCTTTGAATTCAATTCCGAGAAAATTTCCATCAGGTAGATTTAAAGCTTTTTGGATAAGAAATTCTCCTCTACCACATCCTATTTCCAGGTGAACTGGATTTACATTTCCAAAGATTTTAATGAAATCAAGTCCCTTTTCCTGCTTTGATTTAAGCTCAAAAAAATCTCTCTCTTTTTCTAAATTCTCTTTCATTTTTTTTGAATATCACTAAAATTGTGAAGATTATCGTTTATTCAAATAACCTACAAAACTATTTTCTCTCTTTTCTTTTCCAATTGTACTTGTAGGTCCATGACCTGGCAGAATAATTACAGAATCCGGTAGAGAAAAAATCTTCTCATGAATAGATTTTTTTAGAATCTCGAAATCACCACCCGGCAGGTCGGTTCTACCAATTCCATCAGCAAATAGAGCATCTCCGGTAAACAAAAGATTATCTACGTAAATTGAAATTCCACCTTCAGAGTGTCCCGGAGTATGGATAATTTTCAGCTCGTTTTCTCCCAGTTTAAGAACTTCTTCACCTTCAAATTGGATGTCAGAAGCAGGTGAAATAATTCCACCATCCCAATACTTACTGAGATTAAATTCCGGATATAAAAGCATTAAAGCATCTTCCTTGTGAATGCAAAGTTTAGATTTGGGAAAGCTCTTAATAAAAAAAGCATTTCCCCCAATATGATCGCCATGACCGTGAGTATTGATGATATATTTGATTTTAAGTCTTAGTTTATGAATCTCTTTTTTCAAGATTTTGCTTTCATTTGCAGGATCGATAATCACAGCTTCTAAAGAAACTTCATCCCATAAAAGATAAGTATTTGTATTAAACTCTGCTAATAAATTATAGACTTTGTATTTCATTTTATCCTTTTTTTTGCTCACGGATGAACACAGGTTAAACGGATATTACTTTTCCAAAAGAAACCATAAAACATTTTATCTTAGTGTTCCTTAGTGTCCTTCGTGGCTGAATTCATTTTTTTCCTTTTTAGCCACTAAGTTCACGAAGAATCACGGATATTAAATTCTAATAAAAAAACTCTTTGAAAATTAGTGTCCTTCATAGCTAATTCATCTATTTCTTGCTCACGGATGAACACGGATTAAACGGATTCACAACTCACGCTTCAGTCTTCATTTTATTACGCCCGGACAAGTCGCTGCGAGTCAGGTCTGATTGAGAACTTTCCGATGAACCAAACATTGAATATTGAAGATTGAATATTAATAATAATGAAAATAAATAACTCCAAAGCAAACTTCATCTTTTCTTCGTAAATCGTAAATCGATGTTCCTTGTTCGATATTTGAGATTTTCATCACGGATATTA
>JAUWNO010000361.1 GCA_030612605.1 Armatimonadota bacterium | reverse complement strand
CATCAACCTTGCTTCTCTGGCGTTTGCAGCACTTACAACATCATACCCTCTGAATTTCAGTATCTTGGCTGTGGCTTCACGAAAATCTGCATCATCATCGATCATTAAGATCTTACCTTTCATTTTGTTCCTCCTTTATTTCTGGCAGAAGAACTGAAAAAACCGTTCCTCTACCTGGTTCGCTTGTTACCTTGATTTCTCCTAAATGAGCATCAATAATCCTCTTCACAATACATAAACCCAAACCGGTCCCATCTGTCCTTCCGCTTTGGTTAACCTGATAAAATTGCTCGAATATAAATGGTAATTCCTGCTGGGAAATTCCAATTCCGGTATCGGAAACTTCCACCTTCACGTACCCGCTTTCCATTCCTGCTGTGATGGTTACGTTTCCTTTATCCTTATTATACCTGATGCCGTTTTCCACTAAATTCAGAAAAACCTGCTCCAGAACATTTGCATTGCCGGATATTAGTGCCAAGTTTCCAGGAATATCCATTTTCAAAGATACATTATTTTGCTCAGCTAATGATTGCAGAGTATCCAGAACTCTGGACAGGATTGGAATTAAATTTGTGGGTTTTAAATCAGCCACCAGTTTATTGGCATCGATTTTGGCAAAGTCCAGCCATTCTTTAATAAGTTTAATAAGTTCATCAATTCGAATCTTTGAACGATTCATCATATTTTTTTGTTCTTCAGAAACAGCTCCTACCATGCCGCCGAGAATTACCTCGAAATATTGTTGAACAGCAACCAGTGGAGTTCTAAGCTGATGAGAGACCATGCTGATGAAATTTTCTTTCATTCTCTCTTTTTCTTCTCGCAGTCTATTTGTTTCGAGAATTAACTGTCTCTTTTTTAAAGCTCTGCGTGTAACCAACCTGAGTTCGTTAGGTGTGAATGGTTTTGGCAAAAAATCGAATGCCTCTCTTTTCATCGCTTCCACTGCTGAATCTATCGTAGCATATCCGGTGATGACTACTGAAACAATAGTCGGATCGATCTTTTTCATCTCTTCCAGAACTTGCATACCGCTCATTCCGGGCATTTTGAAATCAACCAGAACAAGGTCCGGCTTAAATTCTTTAATCTTCTTTATTCCGGTAAGACCATCATTTGCAGTATCAACCTGATAACCATCTTTAATATAAACCTGGCTACACGAATCACAAATATAATGCTCATCATCAATAATAAGGATTCTAATAATTTTTGATTTCATGCCCGAATAGATGGCAAATTCTATGCCAAATGGTAGAAAAGATGAAATGGATTTCCTAACTTTTTGATATGATGATAGTTGTGAGATTTAATTGATTCCCGAAAAAGAATGTAAAACTAAATGAAGTTAAAAACAATGAGGATTATCGCCCCAATGTTGATGAATTATTCCTCAAAGCTGGTTGAATCAGTTGAATTGGTTGAATTGGGAAAAGACCTTGCGAATGGTTTTCCACAGAGAGATTCTTTCTTGTGAACCTTCGCAATGGTTGGATCGGTTGAATTGGTTGAATTGGTCAAATCAGTTGAATTAGTTTTTTATAATAAGAAAATTTTTCGTGTTTTTTCGCGTGTTTCGCGGGTTAGTGAATTGGTTGAACTGGAGATTTGGAGATTTAGAATTTTGTTTATTGTTTGAATTTTGAGATTTGAGATTTGTTTGTAATTTGTTTATTGTAATTTGAAGATTATTTTTAATTTGTTTATTGTGATTTGTAATTTTTTTATAAACGGGTTTTAATCAACAGACTCTGCAGTTATTTTATATTTTTCGATTTTCAGGCGCAGAGTTTTACGATCTATCTTGAGCAAATTCGCTGCTTTGCTTTTATTCCAATTACAATCTCTTAGAATTTTCAATATATGATCTCTTTCAGCAGAAGCTAAAGTAGTTGATTGGTTTTTTGAACTAACATAAGAGAAATGGAAAATATCTGTTGGCTCGATAATATCACCTTTGGCAAGCACAACTGAACGCTCGATCGTATTTTGCAATTCCCTCACATTTCCGGGCCAATCATAATTTACAAGAGTTTGCATAGCTTGGGAGGAAATGGATTTAATTTGCTTCCCTCTTTTTTTGTTGTATTTATTCAGAAAGTAATTCACCAGGGAAGTGATATCGTCTTTTCGAACCCGCAAGGGCGGTAAATTGATAGGAATCACAGCCAGCCTGTAAAACAGGTCTTCACGAAAGGTTTCTTCGTTAATACCTTTGATAAGATCGATATTTGTTGCTGAAATAATGCGGACATCGATTTTGATTGTTTGGTTACTACCGACTTTTGTAACTTCACCTTCCTGAATTGCTCGCAGGAGTTTTCCCTGGATATTTGTACCTATATTTCCAATCTCATCAAAAAACAAAGTTCCTGTATTAGCTAATTCAAATTTTCCGTGTTTGGATGCAATAGCTCCTGTAAAAGAACCCTTAACATGACCAAAAAGTTCACTTTCAAAAAGGGTTTCCACCAGGCTTCCACAATCCACAGTTATAAAAGGTTTATTCTTACGCGGACTATTGCGGTGAATTGCCCTGGCAACCAGTTCTTTCCCGGTTCCACTCTCACCTGAAATCAAAACAGTACTACCGGTCGGACCCACTTTTCTTATTAACTCTTTAATCTTTATCATGGGTTTGCTTTCACCGATAAAATCATCCATCCCAATATATGAATCTAACTGTTCCCGCAGATAGATATTTTCCAATAGAAGTTTTCTTTTTTCAATAACGCGCCGAACAATAATCCTTAATGCTTCGGGAGTAAAAGGTTTTGGCAGAAAATCATTCGCTCCTATTTTCATAGCCTGAACTGCAGATTCCACCGAAGCATAACCTGTGATAACAATCACAAAAGTATCAGGATTACTGGTTTTTATCTTTTTAAGAACTTCCATACCATCGATTCCGGGCATTTTCAAATCCAGAATTACCAGATCAAAAACTTTATTCTTAAGAATAAAGTTTTT
>JAUWNO010000446.1 GCA_030612605.1 Armatimonadota bacterium | reverse complement strand
CAATAATAGAAGAAACAACACCTAATAAATTCTTTCTTGTTATTGATGAGGATGATGAAGATGACCAATATAATGGTGAAATTATTAATTTTTCAATTATAGATTATCGAGATGGTGAAGAATTTGAAATTACTTACCCTGAAACAAATGTTCAAATTTTGAATGATACATCTACGATTCTTCCAATTACAATTTTCTTACCACATGAAATAAGCGAAGATATGCTTATTGAGGATTTTATATATATTCGAGGAGATACTCATGTTTTACAAGGAGCTGAATTAACTTTTGCAAGTTATACTAAAGTATATTTAATTGATGGCAGACTTATCGTAGATGAAGGTGCCTCTCTTATTATCGGAGATCGAGTTATATTTACAGGAAACAATGTAACAATACCTGCTGATGAAACCAATCCTGAAGAAATACTAGGAGATCGTATTGAAATTTATGGAGAACTATCAATCGATGATAATGTTCTATTCACAGCACCGGAAGATAAATCCTGGGATGGACTTTACTTCTATGATTGCGGAACGGTTTCTATGGTTAATCCTACTTTTGATAATAGTAAACTTCGCTCAGAGGATACTGATGTTACAATAATTAGTGGTTCGTTTACAGATTCAAGAATTGACCATTACCGTAAAAATCTTGAAGTGAATAATGTAGATTTGAGCGATTCTTTTATCTATGCAAATGGTATTAGTGACGAGCCATTACAACAATCCGCAAAAGTTACTATTGATAACTGTTCAATGAATAATACTCGCTCTGGGACCGCAATTTATATCTCTACTTATTCAGATTTTGAAATCATAAATTCATCCATAAACTGTAACAGTATAGCAATAAACATACAGGAATCAGGCAGTGGAAGAACGCATTTAATCTCTAACAATCATATTTATGGTAATTCTGGTTTTGGTATTGTACTTTATCATACTTACGCAGATATTACAGGTTACAATAATATTCATGATAAATCAGTAGGTATTGTGGGTTTTCACAACTGCGAAATTACATTAATCGGTAATGAATATGCTCCTTTCCAGATAATCCGCAATAATAGCCATGCTGAAGTAACGTTCACTCATGATAGTTTCCCTGTAACTTTTCATTATAATAAGATTTACGACAATAATCATAATTATCATCTTGTTAGATGCAACGGTCATAGTGCTTCTGGTACTGCTCGTCAGCATAATGTAACCAATAATTACTGGGGTACTGATTTCGATCCGGAGTTGGATTTTTATCCTGCAGATGCATTTATCTACGATCCACAATGGGATCCAGGTGGTATTACTCCAGATGACCCTGAATTACTTTTTGCCCAGGCAAAGCAATATGAAGATGAAGAAAATTTTGAGTTAGCACGTCAGACTTACAAAATTATTATTGCAACTTATCCTGAAAGTGAATTCGCAAAAGCCAGTGCTAAAGAACTCCTTGCTTTAGAAAAGAAACTTAATGAAGAAAGATCTGGTTCAGATTTTGCAGCATTAAAACTGTATTATGAAACTGAACCAAATATGTCTTATGATGAAGATATGCAAAAACTTTCTGAAGACCTATCCAATTATTGTGAAATAGAAATGGAAAATTATGAAACAGCAATTGGTTATTCTGAATCAATAATAATTAATCCTGCTTCATTACAAGATTCTGTATTTGCTGTTATCGATGTTGGATATACATATCTTCTTATGACAGTGAATGGTAGAGAAGGATTTGTTGGAAGATTACCAGAACTAAAGCCTGAATCAAGAGAAAGCTTTGAAGAAAATCGAGATAGAATGCTTTCCGATTTATTAGAAAGCGATAATGGTCTTAACGGGAATTCTTTTATTCCAAACATTGCAGTCTTGCACAATAACTATCCCAATCCATTCAATCCAACCACAACAATTTCTTTCTCTATTCCTAAAGAAAGCAAAGTAGAACTTGCTGTATATAACATCAAGGGTCAAAAAGTAAAAACACTAACAAAAGATTACTTTGAAAAAGGTTATCATTCTATTGTATGGAACGGTGACGATAATTCTGGTAAACCTGTCAGTTCAGGTATTTATTTTTACAAATTAAATGTTAATTGTAAGTCGAAAGCAGTGAAAAAATGTTTGCTAGTAAAATGAGAAAGATGCAGCTAACATACATCTCCATGCCCCAAGCCCGAAAAGAAGGGCGTGGCAGCTGCCCAGTGTTATCTACATTCTTACATTTATAAACAAGGGAAGGGAAAGATGAAAGA
>JAUWNO010000043.1 GCA_030612605.1 Armatimonadota bacterium | reverse complement strand
GCAATCTTAGCCGTTTTCACACCTAAAGCAATCGGATCGAGTTGCTTGAAAAATTCATAACCTGCAGCTCCACCAGGACCCTCAGTTCCAGTCTGTTTCTCCATACCGGAAGAAGCAATAGAACTAACATAAACACGTGAGTAATTTCTCGCATCCTCAGCCCATAATCCTTCACTATTAATAATTAATACATTCTGCATTTTCTCAGTAAACCTGATATCTACCTGCGAAATCTGAGGACTGAAATTCCTGGAAGCTCCATTGATTTTGCGGATGAAATCTATTTTATCTTTTTTGGGAACAGTATTATTGGGAATTTCTATTGGATTCTTATTCTCAAACTGCAATTTAGTCAGATTGATTGCTTCTTTTTTAGACTTTCCTTTGGCAGCTTTGCTCACAGCATCCGCTGCTGCCAGAAGTGATTTTTCGCTCAAATCATTTGTGAATGCATAAATTGCAGTCTCTCCGTAAAAAACTCTTACTCCTGCACCAAAATCGTTCCCGACGATATTTTGCTTTGTTTTACTATCATTAAAAATAATCGTTGAATTGAAAGTGTTTTCCACGAAAATCTCAGCAAAATCTGCACCATTGGAAAGAGCTTTATCAATCACTTTCTCTGCTAAAACTTTTTCTATCATTATACCTCCGGTAATTTTTTTATAGGATTAGCTAAGCTGCATGCTAATATTCATTTTCTTATCATTTCCACCTCATCCCAGCCTTCTCCTATCGAGGAGAAGGAGTACAAAATTCTTCCTCTCCTATTAGGAGAGGATTGAGGTGAGGCAAAAAAACACTCTCTTTTACGGAACTCAATAATTTTTTAATTTCCATAAAATTCCATCGCAATAAGATAATTTTCAAATCCATAATATTAAGTTGAAAAATTAATTCATAAATTTGATGTCAAGCAGAAAAGGTTATTTAAAATTTTTCTAAACTTGCTTAATTTTAAAACTTAGGTTAGGTTTAAAATGTCTCTTCGAAACGAATTTCTATTGTTTGATTAGTAAGGTATTTAATTATATAATCCCGATTCCTGCTGCTGTAACAATCGATTTTTCGATCAATAATATCATATCCCTGTGGCTCGGATATGTTGGGTTTATCTTCATTTTGTTTATTTGGTAGTAGTCGAGTCTTACCACCCCAATAAAATCGAACTCCAATATAATGAGTATTCTCTCCTTTAATCATTAGACTGTTACTGATTAATTTATCATTAAAGAACTCTTTTCCTAAAGTATATCCTACTGCACGTAAATGCAACCCTCTGAACTCCTCTTGAACTTCAATTTTGAAACTTCCGCGTACTTCTTCAGAAGGATCGTGCATATAAATCAAAGTATCTGAAAAAGTTGATTCTGAGATATAAACATGTGACCAATCTGGTTGATTACTTTTCATTCTGGGTTTAGTTGTTCGTATTGAACATCCTTCAGTGAATCGTCCAATAATAAGAAATTCCTTGCCTTTCTCGATTTCAAGAAATTCTCTATCGAAGTAGGCATGTACATTAACATTAATTTCATCACCTGGATAATAGACCTCTTTATTAGGCGAAATAGTAAATTCGACATTAATAGGCACTCTCCCACCGGGAGCTTGAGCCCAACAAAATACATTACTAAAACAAATAAACAGCAACAACATGATTTGCAGTGTGCTTTTTTTCATCTTTCCTCTTATTTTTTGGTTAGTTCTATTTGATTTATAATAAATTAAATATACTTATGTCAAGAAAAAAAAATTGTTAGCGTATTTCACTCCATTTTAGTTTGACAGAATCAGCTTTCAGCAAAGATTGACCTTGTAGCATAAATATTTATGAAAAGTAGATTTATGAGAAAAAATATAGTTGCAATTGTTGGTCGTCCCAATGTTGGGAAATCAACTCTTTTTAATAGAATCTGCCGCAAAAGAAGCGCAATCGTTGATTTTGAAGAGGGAATAACCCGCGACAGGAAATACGAAGAAGCAGAATGGACAGGTCATTCTTTCATTGTGGTAGATACAGGCGGAATCATTCCCAAAGCCGATGACAAGATAGATAAAGCCGTGAAATTTCAGGCAGAAATCGCCATCGACGAAGCTGACCTGGTTTTATTTATGGTAGATGTAAAAGTAGGAACAACCGCTATGGATATGGAAGTCGCCAAAATACTTTCGGGACATCGGAAAAAAGTTATGCTGATTGTGAACAAAGTGGATAACGAAAAAGATGAACTCGAAATTTTTGATTTCCTGAAATTAGGATTCGGTGAGCCTTTCCCAATTGCTGCAAACCAGGGTAGAAATATCGGTAACTTTCTGGATCAATTAATCAAGAAAATCGATACTGTTCTAACTGAAGTTCAAGAAGACGATTCCATAAAAATTGCCATTGTGGGAAAACCAAATGTGGGTAAATCTTCCATAATCAATAAAATCTTAGGACAGGAAACAACGATCGTAACTGATATACCGGGAACTACACGAGATTCGATAGACCTTCATATAAATTATCATGAAAAGAAATTTACTTTTATAGATACTGCTGGACTTCGTAAAAAGAAACGGGTTAAATACGGAGTTGAATACTTCAGTTCAATGCGTACCATCGAAAGTGTAAACCGGGCGGATATTGTTCTATTGATTTTAGATTCAACTGAAGAAATCTCCACACAAGACCAGAAAATTGCATCTTATGCTTACAGAAATTTCAAAGATATAATTATCATTTTTAATAAATGGGATTTGATTGAAAAGGAGAATTCAACACCGGGAAAATACATTCAAAATATAAAATCCGAACTAACCTTTCTCCAATTTGCGCCAGTCATTTTTGTTTCTGCACTCACAGGACAAAGAGTACGAAAGATCTTCGATAAAATCCTGGAAGTAGAAGAGGAAAGTAAAAAAAGAATTCCAACTTCCGAACTGAATAAATTCTTGGAAAAAACCACAGCAAAATACCCGCCTGTTCACTCTACTGGGAAACATGTGAAAATCTTCTTTTGCACGCAGGTAAAAACTCATCCACCCACTTTTGTTTTCTTTTGCAATGATCAAAAACTTGTCTCAATTCAGTACAAACGTTATCTTAATAATCAACTTAGAGATGCTTTCAAATTTGAAGGAGCAACTATCAGATGTTATTATCGAGGAAGGGATAAGAATGATTATTAGAATAATTATAGCAGTGATTTGCAGTTATCTTTTAGGATGCATCCCCACCAGTTTTATATTTGGAAAATTAATTAAAAAAATCGATATTCGGCAGTATGGAAGTCATAATGTGGGAGCAACAAATGCCATCCGGGTTCTCGGTTTAAAAATCGGAATTGTTACGCTTATCATCGATATTGCCAAAGGTTTTTTCGCTATCCAGATTGGAAAATTGATTATTCAGAATCCTGAAAATATTTTAATTATCTGTCTCGGATTGGCAGCAATTCTGGGTCATATCTTCACGGTTTTCCTGAATTTCAAAGGTGGAAAAGGTGTAGCAACATTTGCCGGAGTTCTTATCGCTCTGGCTCCCATTCCTTTTTTGATTGCCCTTCTGATCTTTATTCTTATAGTTTGGATTACAAGATATGTTTCTCTGGGTTCCATTTTAGCTGGAATAGTTTTGTTAATTGTTGAAATAATAATTAATATCAGAAATTCTTTTTCTGAACTGGAATACTTGATTTTCTTCTTTGTTATCGTGATGTTCATCATTATCCGTCATCAGAAAAATATTAATAGATTAATTTCCGGAACTGAGAGTAAAATAAGTTTTAAAAAGAAGTAAAATTTGATAACTCGTTCCAATGCTCCAGCGTTGGAATGCCAACTGTGTTTTCATCGTTTCCAATCAGGGGATTGGGAACGATAGTATGCTTAAGGGGATCGGGAATTATATTCATTTTTTAAGGATATGAAACAAAATTTATTTTTTTTTGTGTATTTTGAGCCTTTTTGCGGCTATTAAAAAAAAGGGATTATGTGCGGAATAATTGGAATTTTTAATAATGACAAAGCTGCGGAATTAGCAGCTCTCGGTCTTTTTGCAGAACAACACAGAGGACAAGAAAGCTGCGGCATGGCAGTTAATGATGGAAAGATCATCAAACTGCGAAAAAAGATAGGATTGGTTAAAGATGTTTTTACTGCTGAAAAATTGAAATTCCTGCAAGGAAAAATCGCTATCGGTCATGTTCGTTATCCTACTCGTGGAACTTCCTCGATTTATGATTCTCAGCCATTTATTGTTGAAACTCTGGCAGGTCCATCGTATGCTTTAACAAGTAACGGTGATATAATAAATTACAAAGAAATCCGTCAGGAACTGGAAGCTAAAGGAGTTTATTTCTCCAGCAAAAATGAGGGTGAACTCATTCTCAAATATATTGTTTTTTATGTGGAAAAAGAAGGATATGCCATCATAGATGCGATAAAAAAAATGATGAAAAATATTAAGGGTGCTTTTTCAACAATTCTGGCAACAAAAAAAGCTCTTTACATGTTCCGCGATCCTTATGCTTTCCGTCCAATGACTTATGGTAAGACCAAGGAAGGTTCCGTTGTTGTTGCATCGGAAAGTTGTGCTCTCGATATTTTGTACATGGATTGGAAAAAGGAAATTAAACCTGCTGAAATAATAATCGTAAATAAAAATGGCATTGAATCTATTGAAAACGACCCTAATGATTTTCGAGAAACTTCTACAGAAAAACACTGTATTTTTGAACATATTTATTTTTCAAGACCGGATAGTTTTATTTTTAAAGAAAATGTTTATCAGGTTCGTCAGAAAATTGGAAATCTAATTGCAGAAGACGATGATATTAAAGCGGATGTAGTGGTGCCTGTACCGGATTCATCTAATATTATTGCTCTTGGTTATGCCCGTAAAAGAAACATTCCGTTTGAATTCGGTTTGATCAGAAATCATTATGTTGGAAGAACTTTTATTCAACCTGAACAAACAATTCGCGATGAAAGTGTTTTTCAGAAATTCAATCCTTTACCAAATTTTTTTGATGGAAAAATCATAATTCTAATCGATGATTCTATTGTGAGAGGAACAACTCTGCGGAAATTAACGAAGTTGATAAAACATGCAGGAGCAAAGGAAGTTCATCTCAGGATTGGTTCTCCGCCTGTAATAAATTCTTGTTTTTATGGAATCGATACTCCTACTCGTAAAGAACTAATTGCAAATAATAAATCCATTGAAGAAATTAAAAATTATATTGGAGCTGATTCTTTGAAATATTTAACAATCGAGCAATTGAGAAAAACTGTGAAAGAACCGGAAAATTTCTGTTATGCGTGTTTTGATGGGAACTACCCGGTGAAATGAAATTCAAAAAAACCTTGCGAATGGTTAGCAAGACTCCTATGAAAACACTTTCCAACTTCCGAATGTTTCGACTTGTCGAATCTTCGGAATGTAGAGTAGTTCTTGCCCGTACAATCGGAAGATCAGCAAACTGAACATTCCGATGTTCTTAATTATGATTTCATCTTAAATGAAACCGTGATTCATAATGAGACTTGTCCTAAGTTCCGTAGGAATCTTGGGATAAGTCGGTAGTTTTTACGAAAACTCTAACTCCTTATTATTTGTTGAGTTAGAAAGTGGTTTCATAGGAGTCCAATCTTTGAAAATCAGTTTTGAAACCTTCGGAATGGTTTTGATTAAAATAGACACAAAACTTAAGTCAAGTCAGCTAAAGCAGACTAAACTCAAGTTTTACAAGTTTTCAGGAACAAAAGATGAAATTAAAAAACTGGAATGAGATTTCTCTAATAGCTAAAGAACTTAGAAAATCTGATAAGAAAATCGTTTTAACGAATGGTTGTTTCGATATTCTGCATGCCGGACACATCCAATATTTGAAAGAAGCAAAAAATCTGGGAAACATCCTGATAATCGGATTAAACAGTGATAAATCCACAAAACTCATAAAAGGAAAAAATCGACCGATAAATACCGAACTGGATCGGGCAACTGTTCTGACTGCTTTAGAATTTGTAGATTACGTTGTAATCTTTGAAGAGGACAATCCCTTCAATTTGATAAATCTTATCAAACCTGATATTCTTGTTAAAGGTGGAGATTGGAAAGAAAATGAGATAATCGGTTCGGACATTGTGAAAGAAAAGGGTGGAAAAATTATCAGTTTATCTTATAAACAAGGAATTTCAACAACTAATATTTTGAATAAAATTTTAACTTTCAAAGAGGATATTTAATGGATTTTCAGGAAGATACAGCAATTGTAAAAAAAATTGAAAACAACAAAGTTACAGTTGAAATTCAAAGAACCGGAGCTTGTGAACATTGTGCCATAAAAGGAATTTGCGGTGCTGGAGATAAAAACATTCAGCATCAAATCCAAACTGATTTGAGCTTGAAAATCGGAGATCTGGTCAAAATTCATATTTCAGCAGGTACAAAAATTTTCTCATCCTTTATTCTCTTCATTTTTCCAATTCTTGTTATGTTCCTTTTTTATATTTTTGGGAAATATATCTTCCGGTTTAACGAAGATTTTTCAATAATTTTTTCTATTTTCGGTTTGCTTTTCAGTGGAATTTTTATTTATTATATTGATAAAAAGTACGAGAAAAAAATTAGTTTTAAGATTATTGGGAGGATTGAAAAATGAAAATGCATTTAAACGAAATGGTTTTTTATGGTCATCACGGAGTTCATCCTGAGGAACGAAAACTCGGTCAAAGGTTTATTGTAAATTTCAGTTATGAAACAGACCCAAAACAGGATCAGACGATGGAACACATCGATGATACGATCGATTACACAAAAGTTTTTTCAATTATTAAACATGTATTGGAAAAGGAAGAATTTTTACTTCTGGAAAATTGTGCAAACACAATTTTAGTAACTGTTTTGGAAACTTTCCCCAAGATTATTCATACTAATGTAAAAATTAGAAAACCTTCTGTGCCAATCAGAGGATCACTCGGTTCAGTGGAAGTGGAGATGGATAGATTTCAGAAATGATCTGCTATCTGGGTCTTGGTTCAAATCTGGGAAATCGTGAAGAATATATACTAAAAGCTCTTTCTGAATTATCAAAGAAAATGAAAATTCTCCAGAATTCAGAAATCATCGAAACTAAACCTTATGGAAATGTGAATCAACCTGATTTTCTAAACTGTGTTACTAAAATTGAAACTGAACTAAATCCTTTAGAACTCCTGAAAATCTGCACAGAAATCGAAAAAAAACTGGGAAGAAAAAGATCACAAAAGTGGGCATCACGAACCATTGATATTGATATCTTGTTTTATGGAAATGAAACATTTCAATCTGATGAATTGACTATTCCCCATCCTGAAATTCAGAAAAGAAAATTTGTCCTCAAATCATTAAATGAAATCTGTCCTGATTTTGTGCATCCGGTTTTGAATAAGAAAATTTCTCAAATAATATTGGAGTGTAAATGAAAAAACTCGCAACCATAATTCTTGCTGCTGGAAAAGGTGTAAGAATGAAATCTGATAAACCAAAAGTCGTTTTTGAATTCGCTGGCAAACCTATGATAAAAAGAGTTGTGGAAACAGCACAAAAAATTGAAAGTGACATCATCACAATCGTGGTTGGCTATAAAAAAGAAATGATTATTGATATCGTTCCAAAAACAAAAAAAATCAAATTCATAGAACAAAAAGAACAGAATGGAACCGGTCATGCTGTGATGGTAACTGAAAACGTATTTAAAGATTTTGATGGAAATATTTTTATTCTCTGTGGAGATGTTCCTTTGCTGCGAGCAGAAACTCTGCAAAAAATGCTGACAAAACACAAAGAAACAAATGCTGCTTGTACGGTTCTCACTGCAATTATGGACGATGCTTTGAAATATGGAAGGATCATCCGCAAAAAAAACGGAAATGTCCTTAAAATTATTGAATTCAAAGACGCTACAGAAAATGAAAAATTAATTAAAGAAATCAAAACAGGGATTTACTGCTTTGATGCAAAAAATCTTTTCTCTGCTTTACAAAAAGTAACCAATAATAATCAACAGAAAGAATACTATTTAACTGATACGTTAGAAATTCTCAATAATGATAATAAGCTTGTAACATCTGTTCTTCTGGATGACATGATAGAAGCATCCGGAGTAAATTCCAAAGAGCAGCTAAACAACCTGGAAAAGGAATACTTTAAAAACCAATGAATTATAAAGGTGATTGAATGAATAAGATTCCAGATAATAACAAATATTCCGAATTGCTTGGCAATATAGGTAAGCTTCTTGAAGAATCACGTAAATCTGCCATCCAAAAAATTAATAATATTCTTGTGCAAACCTATTGGAATATCGGGAAACGAATTGTAAAATTTGAACAAGGCGGAAAGGAAAAAGCAGACTATGGCAGCGAGCTGTTAAAGAGATTGTCAAATGATTTGAAAGAGCGTCATGGGAAAGGATTTAGTAAAACCAATATCTATTTAATGCGATTGTTTTATTTGAAATATGAAAAAATCCAGACGGTGTCTGGAAAATTGAGTTGGTCTCATTACGTCGAAATTCTATCAATTTCAGATGAACTGGCTCGCTCATTTTACGAAAAACAATGCATTAATGAAAACTGGTCTGTGAGGGAATTAAAACGACAAAGAAATTCCGGTCTTTTTCAAAGAATAGCTTTGAGTAAAGACAGAAAAGGAATTCTTAAATTGTCCAAAGAGGGTCAACTTATAGAAAATGTTGAAGATATTATTAAAGACCCGTATGTGTTTGAGTTTCTAAATATTCCGGAAAATTATCGTTATTCAGAAAAAGAACTGGAAAACAGACTTATTGATGAACTCGGACATTTCCTTCTGGAGCTTGGGAAGGGATTTGCTTTCATAGGCAGGCAATTTAGAATAACTTTGAATAATACACATTATTATGTGGATCTTGTATTTTATCATAGAATCTTGAAATGCTTCGTCCTGATTGATTTGAAACTTGGAAAAGCAAACCATCAAGATATCGGGCAGATGAATCTTTACCTGAATTATTTTATAAATGAAGAAAATGAAACTGATGACAACGAACCAATTGGAATTATTCTTGCTGCTGATAAAGATAAAATACTTGTAGAGTACGCAACCGGTTCTATCTCAAACCAGCTTTTTGTATCAAAATATCAATTATATCTTCCGGATAAACATCTGCTGGAGAAAGAACTGAAATATCTGCTGGAACAAGAAAATAAAAAAGATACGAAATCACAGGAGGTACTATGAATGATATTTTATATTCACCCTGGAGATTGAAATATATTCTCTCAAACAAAGATGAAAAGTGCATTTTATGTTTGAACCCATCTGAAAAAGATGATGATCATCTCATACTTTTCAGAAGTAAATACAGCTTTGTGATGATGAATCTGTATCCTTATAATAACGGACATATTATGGTCGTACCGAATAGTCATGTTTCCACTCTGAATAAATTATCAAAAAATGAACTCAATGATCTTTTTGAGACAGTTCAGCTTTGTGAGAAAGTACTTCAGAGAAAATACAATCCGGATGGATTTAATATCGGTTTAAATCTGGGCAAATCTGCAGGTGCGGGAATCGATGAGCATTTACACGTTCATATTGTACCCCGTTGGGCAGGTGACGTAAATTTTATGACCTCTATCGGAGGTACACGAGTAATTCCGGAAATTTTTGAAACCGCCTTCAAGCAACTCAAAGAACAATTTGACAACGAAAGGGCTCGAAAATAATTTGGCACGCAATAAAAATAAGCCTAAATTAGCATTATATCTGGTTTTATTGCTAATTATCGCAGTGTTTATTTTTTATTTGTTCTTTAACTTCAAAAGAGAAAAAAGCGATATTGTAAAGGTCTCGATCCCAACCATTAAGCTGACTTTATTAAATGGTTGTGGATATCCTGGAATTGCCAAAGAAGTGAAAGATATCTTAGTCGATAAAAATTTCGATGTTATTGCCTGGAGAAATGTTGAAAGAAATATGTTCATCTATGAAAAATCCATCATAGTTATAAAAAAATATGATAAAGATAAACTATTATATTTTCAGAAAATGACAGGACTTGACAGAAGAATCTTTGCTCTCGATGAAAATACAATAGAAGACTTTCAAATAATTTTGGGAAAGGACTTTAAAAAATATTTTAAAAAATAGGAGAATAATGGAATTTTCTCATAAAGAAATAATAGTAAAAATAATTGAATGGTTAAAAGAAAAAAAAGCTGAAAATATTCTTCATTTTGATTTAAAAGATAAATCTGATCTGACTGATTCTATGATTATCTGTCATGGAACCGGTGAATTGCATACAAAAGCAATTGCAGAAAATATAATTCAGAAATCCAAAGAACAGAAGATTCATATTTTCGC
>JAUWNO010000495.1 GCA_030612605.1 Armatimonadota bacterium | reverse complement strand
TAATATCTCTCGCAAAGACGCAAAGAACGCAAAGTTGGTAATCTACAATATCAAGGGTCAAAAGATAAAACAATATTCAATATTCAATAATCAATCTTCAATTATCTGGAATGGCACTGATGAAAATGGTAAAAATGTAAGTTCAGGAATTTATTTCTATAGATTAAAAGTTAATGATAAAATTATTGACACAAAGAAGTGCTTGCTCTTGAAATAGTGTAACTCATACAATCGTGTTTGAGGAAATGATTGAGAAAGAACAATCAGGATTGATTGTGATACAGACAAAAGCATGCATCCGTTCAAATCCGTGAAAATCTGCTTGCTGGGTCGTAATTTTAACGAAGACTGGTGAGCACAAAAAAAAGTGAGGACAAAATGAAAACAAAAACAATTCTTATTTTAATCGGCTTTGCACTAATTTTCTCTTTAGAACTAAAAAGCAACCCAAATCAAAGAGAAATAATCATTGAAGATTTTGATGATGGAGAGGTGAACCTGATTTCCTATCCAAATGAGGATATTGAACCTGATTCATTTGCTTTGGACTCCAATATCACTTACCAGTTTTCTGCCTATTCTCTCAAACTTTTTGGCAATACCTGGAAAATTGAGATGATAGCACCGATAACTGTGAATCCCGGTGACGTGTGGCAAGTTGCCGCTTATGTAGAAAATTTGGGGGAAATCCAGGGTTTTGGCGTAATGACCAATGATGAAGTTCTGTTTTATTCATTCCATGGTTCCCAGATGTTGAACATCGAAGAATGGGTTACTGTTTATCAGGGTAATTTCGAGGAAGATCAATGGAACATATTTCAGCTTCCCATCGCAGATGACTGGTTTGCCTGGTATGATTGTTATCCAATAATCACGGGGCTGGTTTTTGTGAATGATAATGATGCTGGCAGCGGCATTGTTTATTTTGACAGCATAATAGATATTACCGAAGATCTACCTATTCCTCCTGAAGTTGAAATCACTTATGACATTGGCAGAATATACAAAAATTCTCAGAATCTGCGCAGCGTGGATGTTCAGTTTTACGGCAATGTGATCGACCCTGACAGTGATGAACATTTCTTTTATTGGAATTTCGGTGACGACTCCACCAGTACATTGCAGAATCCATTTCATACTTTTATAGTTGAAGATGACCATGCATACACAGTTCTTCTGGAAGTGGAAGATGACACTGAACTGTGGGGTCAGGCAACTTGCCAAATTGCGGTTGATCCGGGTCCGAGCACATTTCCGCTAACAATGAATTTTGCTGGCGATATTATGCTGGCACGCGGTTATGAGAATTATATCATTCCTAATCTGGGAGTGGAAGCGATTTTTGAACCCACACTTCCGATTCTGGGTGAGGCAGCAGATATTACAGTTGCCAACCTTGAATGTCCGCTCACCACTCATAATGAGCACCATCCTACAAAATCAATTTATTTCAAAGGCAATCCTGAAAACGTGGTCGGTATAACTTTTGCAGGTATCGATATTGTAACTATTGCCAATAATCATATCCTGGATTATATGCTTCCGGGACTTCAGGAAACACAATCGGTTTTAGAAGAAGCCGGTGTTTTACATTCCGGTGCAGGAGCAAATTCGTATGAAGCATATCTCCCTCTTTTCTATTCCAAATCCGGAGTAAATATAGCTTTTTTAGCTTCTTGCGATAGAACCGGACAATACAATAACTGTCAGCCATATTTGAATGCAGGATACAATAAACCCGGTTATGCTTATATGACTCCGTATTATGTTCTGCAGCAGATAGAAGCAGTGCAGGATTACGCTGACCTGATTGTTATTGAAGCTCATTCCGGAAGTGAGTATTCCACAGCACCGGGTGCAAACTATGATTTTATCGATGTTTTTGCAGGTTGGGATGAAAAAGATTTTTGCGAAGATGAGGATTACACGCCCCGCATCGATATTCCTCATATGTGGGAT
>JAUWNO010000387.1 GCA_030612605.1 Armatimonadota bacterium | reverse complement strand
CAGGAAATTGCGAACTGAAAAACCGGTAATGATTTTATTATTTTCCCATATAAAACCTGCATCAAAAATAATTGAACTGTCTTTCTGATAATTTTCGATCTTATTATATAGATGTCTGAAATTCAAACCAAAAGAGAATTTCTGTAATCTGTAATTTACAGCAAGATTGGCAATATTCTCATTGTAAAGTTTATGATCCAGATAGGAATTTCCCAAAAGAAAACCGAAATTTCCAAGCCTGAAAGCAGAATGGAAATTATAATACGGCAGCTCCTTCAAACCAAAAAGGTAGGTGGCAGAGGTTTCAATTCCAGGATTGCAAATAGCTGGATTTAATGAGCCTGAAGAAGGATTTAGTAAAATGAGAGAAAGTCCGTTTGTAGCATTATGAGCTGCAGAAGGAGGAAGGTTAAGGTCAATGGCAAATAAATTTGAAAAAATAATTAAGAAGATTATAAAAAGAATTCTGAATTGAATCATTGAATTATTTTTCCGGAAGGATAAATTAATAATAAGTACATATTACACTCGACACCACTTACTTCTTCCGAAGCTTCTGCTTCGGAAACTAATAGGATTTGAAGTGTTTGCTCCGGCATTGAAAACTCCTACTTATTGAGAGAAGCAGAAGCTTCTGGAGTTAGCTCTTTCCGAACTGTTCCGAAAGCTTTCGGGATGAAGGAGAAAATCAATATGTCGGGAATTTAATGCACTCATTAGTAATTTGTGGGAATTTCATTTTTTATCTCAGCAAAAGCATTTTTCTGATTTCTGAGAAACTTTCCGATTTTAATTTATACAGATAAATTCCTGAAGCATAAGAAGAAGCATCCCAAAAATAGTTATAAATTCCCGCTTCAAATCGAAGGTTCTCGACTTTCTGACCTTTTATATTGAAGATTGAGAGATGCGCTGTTTCGTTTTTCTTTTACCATAAAACTGATAGTTGTTTCTGGATTAAACGGATTGGGATAATTTCCAATAAGAACAGTTTGTTGTGGTAGTTCCGGAGTTGTACCTTCTTCTGGAATTATTAGACTGACAGAACCATGAATATGAGTTTCACCGGAATAATCTACACTTTCTAAAATATACCAGTATTCATTTCCTGCAATAACATTGTATTGGTCTTCAAAAGTATAATCTGTAGGAATGGAGGTTGTTCCGGCACCTTCGATTAATTCCGGATTAATTTGAATTGCATCACCATTTATGAAAGCATCTCGATAATCTCCACGATAAACATTCCAACCTGCATTACCTGTTTCTGATTGAGTTGTCCAGCATAAGATCGGTAAATTCCCTATGAATTGAGCTGCAAAAAATGATAATTCTACTGGAAGAGATCCTTCATCTTCAGCGTCTGATATGACCCAGTCGCTGAAGGTTGTTTGTCCTGTAATTTGAACCCAATTCTCCTCAGTGTCGCTTGAGCTAGGTTCTATTGGGCCTACCCAACTATCTCCAGTCCATCTCCAGAGATTCAGGTAATCTTCGACATTTCCATTTAATTCTGAATCCTCGTAATAAAATTTTAGATTTATAGTAGGAGACCCGGAATTCAAACTAATGGTTGCATATCTTTGGATTGAATGCGGTGCAGAAGGATGCTCGGTTGCATGGTGGGTGACTGTAAATTCACCGCTGCCATCAGTTACAAACATCTGAACCATCGATGCTCCGAAGGAATACAGATTGAAGAAACTCTGCTGAACACTTTTGGTCACCACATTTCCAAAATATTCTTCATTACCCATATCGATACGGATCCCTCCACCCTCCGGCACAGAAGTATTCGGATCTCCAGCGTCGATACACGGAGAACTCGAGCTAAGTTGGTAATTGCCTTGAGCTTCATCAACAAATAGAGGGGCAGAATCGATACAGAACCAGCCTGATGAAGGTGTTTGGTTTTGGATATCTGAATAAGTTACAGTACAGTCATCTAAATTATATACCTGTATTGGTAAATTATCCCATAAAATGCTGCTTCTAATAAAAGTTGCACTGTTTAAACTGGCATAAATTCCACCGTCACCGCCAGAATTCCCTACAATTGTGCAATTAGTAATATCAGCACCGGAAACATCAACATCAATTGCTCCTCCCCAATAAGTAGCAGTATTGTTATTGATTTTACAGTATGTTATATCAGGATGTGAATCATTACAATCTATTCCACCGCCACCGTATACTGAGGTATTATAGGAGATTGTACATCTATAAATAGTTGGATCCGAGAAGTCGGTGCAACTGATACCACCGCCGGAACGGTCTGTTGTATTATTTATAATTTTACAATATGAGATAGTTGGATCAGAATGGTCACGACAGGTTATTCCACCACCCCAATAAGTATAAGGTGATGCATCCCCACTTCTGCCACCCCGTCCGTTTTGTATTGTCAAACCAACGAGCATAGCAGAACTGGTTTCATTATTGGTAAAATAAACACAGCTTAAATCAGTTTTTGAATTGTTACCATCAACTATTGTTTGTGAAATATAAGATGTATCAGAAGTGATAAGATAGTAAGAACCAACAACAATACCTTTTCCGTTGAAATCAATATTTTCAGTATAAGTTCCAGTTTTTATCAAAACAGTATCTGGTTCAGCTACGACATCCATACCATGCTGAATAGTTCTATAAGGATTATTGATTGTGCCATCCCCTGTATCGTCTGAACCA
>JAUWNO010000367.1 GCA_030612605.1 Armatimonadota bacterium | reverse complement strand
ACCGATTCGAATTTTAAGCAAGCGACAGACTCCTTAGAGGTTCAGAGACCTTGATAAAATGAGGTCGTCTTGCTTACCTATTTTGAACTTTTAAAAAATAACCCTTTATTGGGTACAAAAAATAATATTTAATAGTAGGAGTTTAAAATGAAATACGGTGCACGAAACAAAATAACCGCAAAAGTAAAATCCATCAAAAAAGGTGATTTAATGTCACTCGTAAAATTTGATGTTATCATGCCTACTCAAATGGCTTCAGTACTTACCTGCGAATCTGTTGACCATCTTAACCTGAATATTGGAGATGAGGTGCAACTGGTTGTAAAAGCTATTCATGTTTTACCTGTAAAAGAATGACCCAAAAATCAAATTCTCTTTCTTATTTGGAAGGATGGCTTTCCATTGTTGTGAACATTCTTCTGTTTGGTTTTAAATACTGGGCTGGGATTGTAACCGGTTCCATTGCAATAATAGCAGATGCCTGGCATACGCTTTCAGATTCGCTTTCCTCGATCATAGTTCTGGTTGGTGTTAAAATTTCCAGTAAGCCGGCAGACAAAGAACATCCGTTTGGGCACGGCAGAGCTGAACTTATAGCATCACTTATTATTGGAATTTTGTTAGCTCTTATCGCTTTCAATTTTCTGCTGAAATCTATTCATAAATTACAAAATCAGGAATCTGTGGTTTTTGGAACTATTGCAATTATTGCAGTTTTTGCATCTGTAATTTTGAAGGAAGCAATGGCTCAATTTGCTTTTTGGGCAGGAAAGAAAACAGGTTCAAATTTACTAAAATCTGATGCATTACATCATCGGACAGACGCATTAAGTTCAGTAATCATTCTTGTAGGAATTTTTTTTGGAAAATACTTTTGGTGGATCGATGGTGTTCTGGGAATAATCGTATCGATTATGATTTTTTATGCAACTTATAAGCTGCTCAAGGATTCGATTCATCCGCTTTTGGGTAAAGTTCCGGATGAGAATCTTTTGAGAGAAGTTCAGAAAATCTGCCTGGAAAAAGGTGGAAACGATACTTTCCCACATCACTTTCATATCCATGAATACGGATATCATACTGAACTTACATTTCATCTCTATTTTCCCAAAATATTTTCCCTTGAAAAAGCGCACAAAATTACATCGGAAATTGAAAATGAACTAAAAGTAAGATTAGATATTTCTTCTACCATTCATATGGAACCGCTGGAAGAATAAATAATAGAATATTCACAGAACAGTAATCAATAAAAAAAATTACTTTTCTCATCTGTTAATTTCACTTCTTCACAAGCATAAATTTGGCAAACATTCCATGCAAATATCCAAATAATTTAGCTAAATGTAATGTTGAAATCAAAAGAAGAGCACCCACGATAGGTAATAATGGGAGAAGCCATTTGCGAGTATAAACATCTGTTCCATCGATTTCCATTGGCAAATGAAATACCAGTTCCAGGATCGGGGCTGCAATTAACGACAATGACACTGCAAAAAGAGTAATTATCAAAGTGAAATAGAATATGCCCAAACCCATTTGCAATAACATATAAATAATTGCTTTCCAGGTGATACCGGAAGAAACAAGGGCTTTGAATTTTCCCCATCCTCCTTTGTCTTTGCTCATGAACACTGGTTTTCTGGGCATTCTAACTCCCAATAAAGTTTCAACTAATCTGCCTTCCAATAAAGCAATTCCTCGAACAGAAAGTAAGAAAAGACCTGCAATCGGAATACCGATAATGAATATCAATAATGGAATTGATATTGATAATCCACAAATAATCCATGTACCATAAATTATTCCGGTTATTAATGAAATAAGCATATAAAGAGATGCTCCCCATGCAAGAGGATCTGATATTATCAAGAAGAACTTTTTCCAACCTGGTTGTTTATCTATTTTGTTCGATGGAGCAAGTACAGGTTTGAGATACTCTTCAATTTTTTTGTATTCCTCTGCAATTTCTATGGGTTCACCATAATTTTCTATTACAAATGAAAAAGCTTCATCTTCAGTGATGTTCTGCTTCTCTGGTAGAATATTCTCTAATGCTGTTCGGATATGTTCTTCAGCATCGGAAAGTGCATCCTGAATAAGAGCTTTGTCACATCCTTCCAATTCTCGCTTCAAAGCAGATAAGAATTCATCTATGCTTTTATACATTTTCGCCTCCAATAATGTTGTCGATAAAAGTTTTGGTTTCATTCCAGATATTCAACCATTCCGCTAAAGTCTGTTTACCTGAATCTGTGATCTGGTAATAACGTCTTGGCGGACCGGAAACTGATGGATCTACATGACTATTTAATAAACCAGCAGCTGCCAGTGAACGCAGTACAGGATAAAGTGCTCCCTGCTTCATCATCGGGACATCCTCTCCTTTTCCCTCGATGTTCTTTGCGATCTGATATCCATACATTGGTTCCCTTGCCTGGCTCAACACATTCAATAGAACTAAAGAAACAATTCCTGAGTTCAATTCTTTCCTGAATTTTTTGTTAGGATCAATTGTTACAGTCAAATTTCGTTACCTCCTTATTTTTTTTTTGACAACTTTTCATTATTATTTTCTTCTCTATACTAACAAGTTCCAACTATTATTAAGTTAATAATACGTCAAGGAAAAAAAATATTTTTTTTCTTTTTATTTGGAATTAGGATGTAAGATAGATTTTAAGAGGATGTTTTATTATTATTTTTTGGAGTGGTTAGCTTTCTAATTCCTAACCCAGATAAACTGGAAAATACAAATCTCAAAAAACAAAATCCAAATAAATCTCAATATTCAAATGACAAACAAACAATTTAAAATTCTTATATTTAACATTGGTGTTAACGATTTTCTGCCAAAAAAAACACGAA
>JAUWNO010000251.1 GCA_030612605.1 Armatimonadota bacterium | reverse complement strand
GCAGCTTTTTTTGAGAGTAGTTGGGGACAAAATGGCATGTATCTCTCCCAGGAAACTCACGGAAATTTCCATCCATTTATTATTTACAAAACCTGGAATCTACAAATAGCTACCAACCAATTGAACCAACCGATTCAGGTTGAAGTGTCTCCTAATTTCAGAGAAGATGTAGGAAAACTTTTTTTGAGAAATAATCTAACAGGAGAATTCACAGACTTAACAACTGATAATTTATATTATTTTACATCAAATTTTGAATTTAGGACTTTCTCTATTTTTTGGGGAAATTTACATCCTCAACTAACTTTCAATTTTGCTCAGAATACTATTTATCAGGGTGGAGATGATTTGAGTTTCAGTTGGTCTATAAATTATGAACAACTTGTTGAATATTTAAGAATTTCAATTGAAAATGATAGTGATAGCATTCTGGTTGCCAACCAGGTGAATATGAATCTGAACAGTTACACTTGGTCAATACCTGATGCTTTAACCATTCATAATGCAAAGATCTGTATCGATATAATTACTATTCAGGGAGAAACTATCTCAGCGGAATCCTGGTATAAACTTGGAATTATTCCTGCTGAAATTACTTTGCAAAATGAACAAGGCTGGCACTTGGTTTCAAATCCCTGGAATTCCGACCAATACTTTGATGTTGCCACAGTTTTTGGTGAAAGTGCGGAATTATATCTTCCCATTGATCAAAATGAATATGAACTTTGTGATAATTTCCAATTTGGAAAAGGTTTTTGGCTCTTTGCTCCTCAAGCTTATGAATTTTCTTATTCTGGTTCAATTCAAAATAATTCAATTCAACTTCCTTTGCATAAGAAGTGGAATTTATTGGCTAATCCGCATGCATGCAGCTATAAAATAGAAGACCTGAAATTCCTGATGAATGGAGATGAATTCTCTTTTAATTATATGTTCAATAATCGATTGATTTCCAATGCTGCTTACGTTTATCGTGATGAAGAATATCAAATGGTGGAACAGATCGAGCCTTTTGAATCCTTTTATCTTTATGTGAATTTAGATGATATTCTGGATTTAGCTTGTTCGTTTATTCCTTATAATATTAGCACTTTCAATCCTGAATATGAAACTGACTGGGAACTGAAAATCAGTGTTTCCCAATTCGATATTGATGAACTAATAATTGGAATTTCGGAATATGCATCTGATGATTTTGATTTTAATTTCGATCTTCCTGAACCAGCAATAAAACCTTTCAATGAAGGTCTAACTTTATATGTCCCAAAACCTGAGAATGATACACTTTTTGTTTTCGATCGTATGAATTGTGATATCAAATCTCCTTTGAAAGAATCACAACCGGAAACGAAAACCTGGAATTTTGAATTGATAATCACAAATCTTTTGGAACCAATTACTCTTAATTTAGATTTCACAGAAATGCCAAATGGATATTTTGCCAATCTGAATCTTGATGACAACATCTGGAATAATCTTGTCAACGATGTTTACACCTATTCGATTTTTCCGAGTCATTCTGGGACCTTGAGTGGTGAGATAGAAATATCGAATGATCTCTGGATGGCAGCAGATAATATTAAAGCAAATCAAATTGAATTAGTAAACTATCCCAATCCCTTTAATCCTAATACAACTATCTCTTTTAAATTAAACACCGAAAACACTGAAAACACCGAATTGGTAATCTACAACATCAAAGGTCAGAAAGTAAAAACATTTTCTACGTTCCCAAACTGGAGTTTGGGAACGAGGAGTGTGGTATGGAACGGAACTGATGAATTTGGCAAAGCAGTTGCTTCCGGAATTTATTTTATCAGGTTGGAAACAAAAGGAAAAAGTAAAGTTAGAAAGGCTATTTTACTAAAATAAAAAAAACTTGTTAAATTTCAAAATGATTATCTCCTGACGAACTTTCCAGTTCGTCAGATGAAAACAGAATGTTGATATTGAAGCACTTTCCGAAGCTTCTTACGGAGAAATTCTTGCAAAATAAGATTCGGAAAGTTTTAGTATTTTCATAGGAACTTCTCTCTATCAGCGAGCTGAAAGTTCATTTAAGAATAAACCAAGACCTTACGGATGGTTGAGGAACGAAACCTCCATAATGGTTAGGAAATAGGAATCAACCATTGCGAAGGTTTACAAGATGAATTCCTCTGTATGAAACCATTCGCAAGGTCTATTTCGTTAATATTTATCCTGCTTGCCCTGTGGAATCTTTTTTTATTCAACATGGGTGAAATTTTCAATTATTTCATCAGGATCATTTTCCTGGTACTTGTAAATTTGTCTCCAGCTTTCATTTTATAAAAGTATATCCCACTGGAAACTGTTATATTACTATCATCTTTCCCATTCCAGACAATACTATGAAAATCTGCTTCAAGATAGCCATCCATCAAAGTACGAACTTTTTTACCTTTGATGTTATAGATTTCGATTCTGACATTTCCAGCTTCTTTCAAAGCAAAGTTAATTGTAGTTTCCGGGTTAAAGGGATTCGGGTGATTTCCTGAAAGCTCTGTAAATAACGGTGTTAAGACAATATCAGCTTCAGTCATCTCAACCACAACTTCATTGGATGGTCCGGATTCATAAGAACCGTATAGAGCAGTTACATAATAAGTATGAGTTCCAATCGGAACATTCTCATCAACATATAATGTGGAAATTGCGCCTGCCAAAAATTCATCATCACGATAAACATTATATCCTGAAAGAGTAATTGAAGTATTTGGAGCTTGCCAGTTAAGATGTACATTTTCATTTATAACAAGAAAAGAAAGATTTATAGGAACAGGAAGAATAATCTCTACAACCTGAACATTTGAAGGTCCTGAATCTCCTTCGTCATATACAGCTACAACATAATATGCATATTCTCCGCCATCCAGATTCTCATCTAAATATGTTGTTGTAAGAGGATCTGCAATCTCATGAATCATCTCCTCATTCCGATAAACTTTATAGCCGGATAAAACTCGAAGATTAATCGGTTCTTCACTTAGTTTAAAGGTAGAATCTTTTCTTAGATTTGACCTGTCGAAGTAAGATGATTCATCTTGTTTTGTGCGATGTGCTGAATCGGAGACTAGTTCTTCGGGAGCATCCCACATAAGTTCAACATTATTTTCATAAACTGAAGCAACTAAATTCTCAGGTGGATTTAAAATCGTAATCGGTTCAAGAATAAAATTCACTATAGTAGTTTGCAGTTCAACCACAACCACGCCTGGAGAAGTTTCCGGTTCATAATCGATCAAACTGGCAGTTACATCATAAGTGCCCGGTGTAACAGGTAGAATATAATCACCGTCACTATTGGGATGAGCAACAAAATTGCCGGCTGTTATCTGAACATCCTCCACATTTCCTGCTCCACCATTCAAAGTTACTTCTCCCTGAATATAACCCATCAAAGGTGGATTGCCACCACCGATAATTACATCATCTATATACCAATAATCAATATTCCAGGAATCACCGTTAAAAAAGAATGCCAGCTGAAATGTTTCAGAACCGACATCAGGAGTTGAAATTGTTATAACCTGGGTTGTAGCCGGAATAGAAGATGAAACATTTAGATCCCAGGCTGTATTCCAGTTTGTACCATCACTGGTTGTGGAAACTCCCAGAGTGTAGCTGCTTGTATAGTGGTTTACAGAAAATTTGAATTCCAAATCTAAAGTTATAGAACCTAATGTATTAATTTCCATGGTAACTAATCTTTGTTCACCGACAAATGATGGAGAGTAACTGAATTTTGCCTCAGGAGAAGTTCCTCCGGCATAACTTGTAGATGAACCTGACCAGTTATTACCAGTGCCTTCCACGTACCATCCTGTGGGTGGAAATGTATTGAAGTACTCAGTTACCATCACCGGAACCTGTGAAATAACAATATGAAATACTCCATTTGTGGAGTAATTATTATCAGCGACAATATTCCAATCTACAGGAGTTATATGTCCGATTGGCGTACTTGAATTTGCGGTTACATTGAAAATTGCAGTTCCTATTACACCAGATGAAAAAGTACCAAAATCAAAATTGTTCGAATTCAGAGTAACAAAAGGATCTAAAGTACTTATATCGAGCATT
>JAUWNO010000577.1 GCA_030612605.1 Armatimonadota bacterium | reverse complement strand
TTATTATTTTTATTTATTTTTTGATTTGATTGTTAAATTAGTTAATAATTAAATTATTTATCTGTACAGATCTGTGCCAATCTGTGAGCTAAACAGTGTCTTTACGCATATTAGAATTTTTTTTTTAACAAAACTCTGTTTCTTTGTATCTTAATGTTACTAATAGATCGTTTATTTATTAAATTCCAAATTACAAGCATCAAATATCAAATAAATTCCAATAACCAAATATCAAAATAGTTTCGTTCATTTTAATTTGAGATTTTGAAATTATTTGTAATTTGTTTATTGTGATTTGAGATTTTCTTCATTAGATGTATTTTATTGGTGTAAATTCGTGGCTAAAACGTATTGTTTTCTTGACTCAAATGCCAGACTCTCAAAGTTCGCAACTTATGAGTATATTTTACAATAAGATAAGTGCAATCATAGAAAGATCTGATTTTTTCAAGCAGTTCGATTCTTTTATTGCATCCCAGAAATCCGGTACTCTCTTCTACAATTTAAATCGTTCTGCTAAATCGATGTTATTGGCAAGAGCATTTGAAAAAACCGGAAAAAAAATCATCTTTGTAACTGCGGATGACAAAGTAGCGGAAGATTACCTGGATGATTTTGACCTTTTCGTGGGAAAAGAATCAGCACATTTTCTGCCGGACTACGAAGTTCTTCCTTACGAACAGCGTTCACCACATTACATGATCCGAGCACAAAGAATCGAAACTTTAACTGCTGCTGTTTCTGACAAACCTTGTATTTACAGTCTTTCCATCCGCTCTTTTCTCAGGAAAATTGCAGCATCAGAAACTTATAGAAAAAATATAATAACTCTAAACAAAAATGAAGAATATAATCCGGAAATACTCATTTCTAATCTGGTTGGGATGGGATACGAAAATCAATTCCAGGTTTCCAAGGTTGGAGAAATTGCACGTCGTGGTGGAATTATAGATGTCTTTAGTCCGAACTCGCACAAGCCTGTACGAATTGATTTTTTTGGAGATGAAGTCGAATCGATACGTGTCTTTTCCATCAGTTCGCAGCGTTCTACAGGTGAAGAAT
This sequence comes from Armatimonadota bacterium, assembly GCA_030612605.1. Classification (GTDB taxonomy): domain Bacteria; phylum Cloacimonadota; class Cloacimonadia; order Cloacimonadales; family TCS61; genus JABMPU01. The sequence continues at coordinate 509 of JAUWNO010000577.1, read as the reverse complement.
TGGACTCGATTGTTCTGATTCCTTCCCGCGAATTTTCGCTTCACGATATCGATGCTGACGAAAAATTGTGGGAACGAATTCATAAGGATGGATTTTATGATGGAATCGAGCTTGATGTTTCTTTTCTTCTTCCAAGGATCGAAACTTTCCTGGAATATTTTTCTTCGCAAAATTGCCTGATTTTCTGGGATGAGTTCCAATTTTTCCCTTCCTGTTTTCATGAAATATTTGATGAAACAACCAATCTTTTTCAGAAAATTCGTTCAAAATATAAGAAACGCATAATCCCTGAGCCAGGAGATATTTTTGAGAATGAAAGATTTATTAGTGAAATTTTCAGTAATTATTCAAACTTCTTTCTTTCCGGATCATTTCAAGATTTTAAAGAAATAACTGAAAAAATCGAAGCTCCCATAACTTCACAATCCAATATGCACGGCAGTTTGGAAACCCTGGAAAAAGAACTCTCCAATAAATTAGATGAAGGATTTCGCATTTTCATCCAATCT
>JAUWNO010000059.1 GCA_030612605.1 Armatimonadota bacterium | reverse complement strand
CCGATTCGAATTTTAAGCAAGCGACAGACTCCTTAGAGGTTCAGAGACCTTGATAAAATGAGGTCGTCTTGCTTACCTATTTTGAACTTTTAAAAAATAACCCTTTATTGGGTACAAAAAATAATATTTAATAGTAGGAGAAAAAATGAGCAAAAACACTTATTTAATATTAATGTTTTCTTTCATCTCATCGATACTTTTAGGACAAAATTTCACTCAGATTACAACCGGTGATATCGTGAATGATGGAGGTTGGAATTATGCCTGCTGCTGGGCAGATTTCAATGGAGATGGATTCGATGACCTCTTTGTATGCAACAACGATTCTGATAATGGAAAGCATAATTTTTTATATTTCAACAATGAAGATGGAACCTTCACAAAAATTACTGAAGGCGAAATTATAACAGATGGAAACAGTTCGTACGGTTGTTCCGCTGCAGATTATGATAATGATGGAGACATTGACTTATTCGTATCCAATTACAACGAGAATAATGCATTATACAATAACAACGGAGATGGAACATTCACGAAAATTACAACCGGCAACATAGTTTCAGATATGGGAAAATCAACCGGATGTGAATGGGCAGATTATGATAAAGACGGCTGGCTGGATATTTTCATCTGCAACAGAGATGAACCCAATTTTCTTTATCATCACAACTGGGACGGAACTTTCATCAGAATAACAACAGGTTCCATCGTAACTGAAAGCAAAAATTCAGGCAATTGTGTTTGGGCTGATTTCAATGATGATAATTATCCTGATTTGTATGTTACAAATTCCGGACCTGATTACAACTCGTTATTTTTGAATAATGGTGATGGAACTTTCACTCAAATCACAGATGATCCTTCAGTAATTGACCTGGAGAATTTCGATATTGTAACTTGTGGTGATTATGATAATGATGGAGATATTGATATTTACACAGCACCGGGAATGCTTCCTGCTTCTGCTTATGACCTTTATCTTTATCAGAATAATGGAGATGGAACTTTTATAAGAGTTACAGGTCTTCCTCATTCCGGAATAAATTCAGGTGGTGGATGCAGTATGATAGATTATGATAATGATGGTGACCTGGATATTTTTCATACTGCTTATGACGGTAATAATATTATTCTTCAAAACGCTTATGCCACAGGTTATTTTTCGCAAATTACAACCGGTATTTTAGCAACCGATGGTAATTATAATAAAGAACCGAGTTGGACAGATTTTGACCTCGATGGTGATATCGATGTTTTCCTTGCAGTAAATAACTATTTCGGGGGAAATAACAAATTCTTCACAAATGACGGAAATGCCAATAATTGGATTTCTATTAAATGTAATGGGCTTGAATTTGTATCCAACTTGGATGGTATCGGTGCAAAGATTGCAGTTACTTCCATAATAAACGGTCAGCAAGTTACTCAAACCAGCACAGTTTCCTGTAGAAATTCCTTGATTGCTCATTTCGGTCTTTCCGATGGTATCGGTGCGATTATTGATGAAATTGTTGTGCAATGGCCGTCTGGACGTGAAATGTACCTAACTGATATTGCTGTAAATCAGTTGTTAGAAATAAATGAAGTAGGTTTCTTACCTCCGAACAATGTTGAAATTGATCATTGGATAGGTTTACTTACATGGGAACCACCAACAATTCTATATTCTCCGGAACTTATAGGATACAATTTATATCTTGATGGTGTTTTTGTTTGTTTCACAAATGAGCTAGAATATCAGTATATAGGTCTTGTTCTTGGTCAAGAATACACTGCTGGAGTTTCTGCTTTTTATGATGATCCTGGTGAATCTGAAATAATTGAGATTGATTTTATGTACTCATTTCCAGATCCTTTATGTCCATCGAATTTAATAGCTTCAATTGTAGATTACAATGATGTTCATCTTGAGTGGGATCCACCCCTTGGAACATGTGCTATACTATTTCATCATGATGGCTATGATAATAACGGAATTGGAACCGGTGCAGCAGCAGACTTTATCTGTGCAGCCAGATTCGATGCAACCGATCTCATTTATTTATATGGTTCTAATCTAACCTCAGTAAATATTCATATCCGAACCCCAGATTTCAGCTACATAGCGGTCAAAATCTGGGAAGGTGGTTCATTCGGTAATCCTGGAACAGAAGTTTACTCAGCAGACATCACAGGCTCTGTTCTTATCGAAGATTGGACAGAGCATATCCTGACGACTCCAGTTCCACTTGTAGCTGGAAACGAATACTGGATTGGTTATGATATGTCTGCCACTGGAGATCATCCTGCCAGCATAGATGCAGGTCCTGCTGCAGCAGGTAAAGGTGATTGGATTTACTATTCCGGTATCTGGCAAGAACTCAGTGTCGCATTTGGTCTCGATTACAACTGGTGCATAGAAGGAGTAGTTAGTGTAGTAGATGAAATTCACATGATAACTCGTGTTGCAAAGAATACCGTTCATGCTCCAAGACTTAGAAGCATGATGACTTCTGAAACTCCGAAAGTTCTTACGACGCATCCTCGTACAAAGAGAATCGAGAATAACAAAGACAGTCGTTTGTTCCAGGGTTACAATGTCTATCGCGATGGTGATGTGATAGATTTTATCGATGATCCATATCTCTTAACTTATGGTGATTTGGGTCTTGACTGTGCTACTTACGAATACTGGGTAACTGCAATCTGGGATGTTGGTGAATCTTATCCAACCAATGTAGAAGAAGTTACAGTCGTGCTTAACCCTCCACAAAATTTTAATGCAATAGTTCAAGGTGTTAATAATGTATTTTGCTCTTGGGATCCACCTGATTCACTTTTTAATCGAGGTCTAGATTCCTATAACATCTATAGAAATAGCGAACAGGTCGCTTCAGGTATAATCGAAAATTTCTATCTCGATATCGGAGTTCCAGCCGGGACTTATGATTATACTGCTACAGCAGTTTATGATGGTGGCTGGGAATCAGAGTTTTCAAATAATGCTACTGTAACCGTCGATGCTGAAGATATACTAAATCCAGTAATAACAGGACTTATTGGCAACTTTCCCAATCCTTTTAATCCAACCACAACAATCTATTTCACCACCGAGAACACCGAGAAAAACACCGAGTTAGTAATTTATAATCTGAAAGGGCAAAAAGTAAAAACGCTTATCAATGAGAGATTGGCAACAGGTCATCACTCTATTGTTTGGAACGGAAGGAATGATAATGGGAAACCCGTTTCGAGTGGGATTTATTTCTATAAATTGAAAACAGGAAATTATGAGAAAACTAAAAGGATGATTTTATTGAAGTAATGTTCACCCCCTCTTTGATTCTCCCCCTATTTAGGGGGAGTTAGTGGGGGTTAAAAAAGGAGGTCTCATGAAAACACTGAGCTTGATTTTAGTTTTGTTATTTATAATTCTTTCATGTACAAAAAAAGCAGAAATCCCTATCTACTCATACAAAGTCATAAATTCATATCCTCATGATAATTATGCTTTCACTGAGGGATTAACTTATAAAGATGGATTTATATATGAAGGAACAGGGATCCCCGGGCATTCAACTTTAAGGAAAATAAATTTTAAAACGGGAGAAATTCAATTAAATATTAAATTAGAAGATAAGTATTTTGGTGAAGGAATTACAATTTTCAAGGATAAAATTGCTTTTATCACCGAGAGTTCCAGAATCGGATTTGTTTATTCTCTAGATAGTTTACAATTAATTAAAGAATTCGAATATCCCACTAAAGGTTGGGGAATAACCTGGGATAAAAAATTTCTTATAATGAGTGATGGTTCAGATAAACTTTATTATCTAGATCCAGATTCGTTTGAAAAAGTTAGAGAACTCCAAGTTACTGATAATGGAAAGCCAGTTAATAACATCAATGAAATGGAATATATCAAAGATGAAATATGGGCAAATATTTGGCCCACAGACAGAGTTGTTCGGATTTCTCCAAAAAATGGAAAAGTTGTAGGATGGATCGACTTTAAAGCACTTTTATCAGAAGAAGATAAAAACCAAATCGGTTGGTCATTAATTGAAGGCGTGCAAAAACCATCAATCCCAATGAATCAAGAAGCCTGTTTGAATGGAATCGCTTATGATAGCATTAATAACAGAATATTCGTAACCGGTAAGCTTTGGCCCAAAATGTTTGAGGTAAAAATAATTTCAGACTAATTTCGATAGTTAAACTAAATCTAATATAAAATGCAAATCGCATCCTATTTCCAGAACTTGTTAACAACTATAATGTCTTCATAAAAACAATGCTGAGATTGTTGTTGAAAGCTATAGGTGCTTTTCCTATCAAAGGAAATGATAATGATGAAATAAGCTTCGCATTTCACAGGACAGATCCTGATGAAATAGTGACACAAACCTTGCAAACTCTGGCATCTACCGGAGTCGCAATGGTTGATTCTAACTGTTCTGAGTTTCGCAATAAAATTATCTGCGAAAATCCGTTCTATCCATATCATCCGTGCTACTAATTTTCAATATTCAATTTTTGATAAAGCACTTGCAAGTTTATTTTAACTTTACAAATTTTGCTACATCCCCATTTGAGTAAAAAAGGTAAATATGATAGATTTTAAATTTGTAAGCTTTGCTGAAAATCTCCTGGAAAAAGTTATTGATGAGAACAAAGATAAACAGACTCTTTTCTTATTTCCCAATATCAACAGCAAAAAGCAGGCTTTAAAGATTTATCAGCATCTCTGGGATTTCTCAAATTCAAAATTCCTCACAATTAAAGAGTGGAAAAACTTAATATTTGAAACTTCACATCCAATCCTGAAAGATGAAAAAAGAAAAATTGCTTTTTATTCTGTTCTTACTCCAGAAAATAAAAAGTTTTTTAAAATTAATAACTATTTCCAATCAAATGAACTTGCATCCGATTTTTTCGATTTCTGGGAAGAGATAAACGAAGAAATGGTGAATCATTCTTTTATAGAAAAAATACTCGAATCAAAAGAAACATCTCAAAACTGGCAGAAAAAAACTTTCAGTTGTTTGATGGAAATTCGCTCAAATTATAAAAAATTGCTGTATGAACGAAAACTCACAGATAAGATTTTCTTATTCAAAAAAGATAATCTGAATATGGATTTCATAAAATCTTTTGATTCGGTTGTTGTGGTTAATCAATTCTATTACACTAAATTAGAAAAATATATTCTCAAACAAATTCATAAAGAGATTCTTATTTATTTTCAAGTTCCGGAAAATTGTGTTGATAAAGATAACTTCCGAATTACTTCCGATTTTTCTGCAAAAGATGTTACAGATTTTAGAACAGAAAAAATCAAAATCATTCAAACTTCCGATAATTTCTCGATGATAAGCGGATTGTTTAAAGAAATGCAGCAGGAAAAACCTGATATTATTGTAGATTTTCAATTTTCAAAACAACCTTATTCATCTTTTTTCTCTTCTGAAATCTTTGATATTTCTCCCACAAAACCTTTTACTTCAACTTCAGTCTTTAATTTCTTTTCATCTCTTTATGAACTTCTATCTTGCATCATTCTGGATAAAATAAATAATGTTTATCTGATTGGCTTACAGAGCGTTCTGAATGCATTCAGAAATGATGATTTCATCGATTATTTCCTTGATGGAAACAAACAGAAAGAGAAAAAAAATATCCAAGAAAGCCTACTTTTCTTTTTGAATAAACTCGTAGAAAAAGATTATAAATTCATAGATTTGAACTTGAATTTTTTCAAATACAATTCTGCTGACAAAGAAATTGAAGAAATTTTCAAGAAAGTTTTTAAGATAATTGAATTTTTCTTAAATTTAGAATCTTTCTCAGATTTTATATCTCAAATCACATCTGATGAAATAATAAATATTGAAAAAATTACAACTCATTTCGAGACTGAATATTCAAATATTTTTGAGATTTATTATGAAATTTTAGCCGATTTTAAAACTTTAACTGAAATACATTAGCAGCAACATGATAAATGGGAGGAAATATGTTTAGATTTTTAAATTTGTACTTATTTATAGGATTATTTGTCAGTGTGAATTTATTTGCGGATGGTACTGAACCAGTAGGCTCAGGTACTGAATCAGATCCATACCAAGTAGAGACTCTAGATAATCTATTATGGGTAAGTACAAACAGTTCATCTTGGAATTCACACTTCATCCAAACCTCGGATATTGATGCATCTGATACTCAAAACTGGAATAATGGTGACGGTTTTCAACCAATTGGTGAGTATCCTAATAATCCGTTTAGCGGAAGCTATAATGGACAAAATCATATAATTGACGGCTTATTTATCAATCGAGAAATGGAATATAATATCGGTCTATTTGGCTTCACTGAAGGAACTGTTATCGAAAATGTTGGATTATTAGATGTTAATATTTTAGGAGAAAGTAATGTTGGTGGTTTAGTAGGTTATTTAAGAATTCAATGTATAGTAAATAACTGCTATGTTGAAGGATCGGTAAGTGGGCATAGTTCGGTTGGTGGATTGGTTGGGGATAATAGAGATTCCTTAATATCTGATTGTTATACATCTTGTTCTGTAAACGGGGATTACATGTCTTCCAATAGAGTCGGAGGTATAGTTGGGGAGAATAGGTCAGATTCAATTATTGATAACTGTTATGCTCTTGGTTCTGTTTTTGGGTTTGATGTAATTGGTGGTATTGTTGGATTAAATAATGGTTCAATGATTGTAAATTGTTATGCTACAGGAGATATAGAGGGAATTACTCCATTTCCGGGAGAAATGATTGGGGGTTTAGTTGGTTCGAATTGTGGTAATTCAATTATTGAAAATAGTTATTTTGTTGGATCAGTTAGTGGTAACATCCAAAGTGGTGGATTGGTTGGACAGAACAATTCATTTATTATTGATGAAAGCTGTGCAATAATAATTAATAGCTTTTATAATTATGATACAGTCTTAATAAATGGAGAACATATCATTACAATTGGCGCCCTATATGATGAACAGTTCAATAATTGGTTGGAAAACGATTTATTTTTGGATATAAACGATTACTTAACTTTCGATGGTGAGAATTATTTATTAACGGATGTTAATGATTTCAAACAACTTCTTGCGTTTGGACAGTCTGAAGATTACTCTTTTGCCCTTATAAATGATATTAGTTTAGAAAATGAAGAAAACTTTTTTATCCCCTATTTTGCAGGCACTTTACACGGGAATTCACACATTATCAACAATTTAAATATCTCAACAAATGCCTTATTTCGCTATGGTCTTTTCAGTAATCTATTCAATGCCAGCATCGAAAATTTGATTCTGGACAATGTTAATATCTATTGTTCCGAAGACTATATGGGATGTGGTGGATTGGCAGGTAGCAGCTTTAATTCGATAATTAGCAATGTACAGATAGCTGGTTCAATAGGTAATGAGAATTTTTCACCTAGTGGTTTTTATCTTACGGGAGGTCTGGTTGGATTTTGCGGAGACACTACTATTAGTGATTGCTTTGTTTCCGGGATTTGTTATGGTCCTGTTTTGGGAGGTTTTGTAGGCTATAGTTCTAACTCTACAATCTCCAATTGTAATGTAAATAATACAAAAGTAGGATCGGGTGTAGGTGGTTTAGTTAGTATTAATGATAATTCTATTATATCAAATTGTTTCGCAGAAGGAACAATTGAAATGCTTAATAATTCAGGTGGTCTAGTAGCTCTTAATGAAAATAATTCGGCTATCATAAATTCTCATTACAATTATGATGCAGTTCTTATAAATGGTGAAAATATTCTTACAATTGGTGCACTGTATGAAACAGAATACAATACTTGGTTAAATAACAATCTGTATTTGAATATTGATGATTATTTGACTTCAAATGGGGAGTATTACTTGATCAATAGTATTGATGATTTCAAATTGCTTCTGGCTTTTGGGCAATTTTCAGAAAATAAATTTCTACTTACAAACGATATTGATCTAAACAATGATAATGATTTCTTTATCCCATATTTTGCAGGACATTTTAATGGGAATAATAATTCAGTATTCAACTTAAACCTTAATTATGAATTCTTAAATAATCATGGTCTATTTGGCTATACAAATAATGCTGCAATTGAAAACACTAAATTAGTAAATGTAGATATTGCATTAATGGGTGGATTTAATACTGGAAGTTTGGTGGGTTATTGCGATAATAATTCTCAAATTAATAATTGCTATGTTAGCGGTTCAATTAATGGTTCTTCAATCATTGGCGGATTAATTGGATGCAGTGATAATTATTCTAAAATTAATAATTGTTCTAGTGATTGTTTAATCAATGGAGGCTCTAATGCTGGTGGTTTGATTGGCAAAAACGATAACTTCTCCATAATAAGCAATTGTTTTTCATCCGGATTGGTTGAAGCGCAATATTCAGTAGGTGGATTGGTTGGAAATAATCACGCAAAAATTGTAAACAGTTATTCTTTTGGTTCTGTAGTAGGTGAATGGGATATTGGTGGCTTGGTAGGTGAAGTGTATCAGGAGTTGTCCATAATAGTGAATTCTTTTTGGGACACTCAAACCTCAGGACAAACTACAAGTGCAGGAGGTACAGGAAAAACAACTACAGAAATGCAAGATGTTGCTACATACACTTCACTTGCAACTGTTGGTTTGGTTGAACCCTGGGATTTTGTAGGTAATCCATTTGATGATGTTGGAAATGAAGATTACTGGGATATTGATGAAGATATAAATGATGGTTACCCATATTTTGCAAATCCATTTGTAGGTGTTGATGATGAAGAGATAATAATTGTAACTTCTGAAACCCCGAAACTGATTGGAAATTATCCAAATCCATTTAACCCAACAACAACAATTTCATTCTCAATTCCAATAGATAGTAAAATTGATATTTCTGTTTACAATATTAAAGGTCAAAAAGTCAAAACAGTAGCAAATGATCTATTTGAAAAAGGGATTTATTCTATTCTCTGGAGTGGTGATGATGATAATGGTAAATTCGTAAGTTCAGGTGTTTATTTTTATAAATTATGTGTTAATGGTGAAACTGAATCTGTTAAGAAATGTTTATTATTGAAATGACAGATGTTGCTAACAAACGTGTCGTGCTTTGAATGAAAGAAAATGTGAAAGAGCATCGCACACGGTAAACATTATGGAAGATTGGAATTCTTTTTTTTCAAAACAAAAAAATCAGACTTATAAAATTGCTCGAGCATCAGGATTTCTACATTTATTCTTAAACTTCATGAAACAGAGAAAAATCAGCTTTAATTTAAAACCAAACAAAGCAAAAAAAATCGAAAAATCGCCAAATCACCAAATCTCAAAGGAGAAAGGGAGAAAGGGAAATTACAAATTACAAATTACAAATAAA
>JAUWNO010000119.1 GCA_030612605.1 Armatimonadota bacterium | reverse complement strand
TATAGCTTTGCCTATCAAAAGTTCTTCATTTACGTCTTTTATCTTTTTGGGTTCAATAATTCCGGCAATATATTTTTTATCCACATCGATTGCAAAATTATCTTCCTTATAAGGGATTTTGATTCTCATAGTTTTTCCTTTTTAGAGTCTTTCGTAAACCCAGGATTTTCGACTCGTAAGTTTACCCCGTAGGGAAGAATGACCGTATCGGGGGAACGACGAGTCGAGACAAAGTGTGCATTCAAACTACCTTCCCGACATTCGGGATCGTCGCAAGCTCCTTACAGCTCGAAACAGCACTTTACGGATGGAATCTTTTTAGAGTCTATTCGTAAACCCGGATTCTTCTTCTCCTATCAAATTACATTCTAACTTACCAAAAAATAATAAAGTCTGGACAATTTTCTCCAAGAATTCAGCCATCTGGATTATCCTGTCTTTTCTATTTTGGATAACTTTTTGAATATACATTTTAGTCAAGTAAGAATATAAAGGAAGTATCCCTCGAAAAAATTTCAAAATCAGTGTTTTCTTTTTTTTGAAGACGATCCCGCTGGTTCAGACTTGTAGTCTGAATCAAAAAATTTCAGTTCAATCAGGCAACTGCCTGATCGGAAGTCGCTATCTCCAGAAGCTTCTGCTTCTCTTTAGTTTCAATAAGTTTCGTTGATATTGAGAAGCTTAAATCAAATTATTATAGTACACGAACAAACTTTAACAAGGTAATAACTTGAAGGTTGTTGCCCTGTTGATGCTAAGCATTACCTGATTAAAAGAACAGAAATTTGCAGATTGAATTTTCTAATATTATAAAGCACTAAATAGAATAATTAACAACTATACACTTCTTCACAATCTTTAATAAAAAAACGTTCAAACGTGACTTATAGTCCGTTGACTTAAAATCAACATTTGGTCATTTAGTTACCATGAATATTAAAGAAAAAGTTGGGAAGAGAATTAAAGAATTAAGAACTCAAGCTGGTTTAACCCAGATGGAGCTTGCTTGGAAATCAACATTAGATAGGACATATATTAATAGCGTAGAAAACGGTAGAAGAAATATCTCAATAACTAATATCGAGAAGATTGCAAACGCTCTTAGTATAAACATATCAGCTCTATTCGAAAGCATTTAATTCTTTTTTAATTAAATTAAATTAATAATAGAAAATTAAGAAATTATGCAAAATAAAAATTTTAGAAAGATTATTAATAATAACCATTTTTTAGAATGGTTAGCAAAAGAATTTTCAGGAATGAGCGCATATATGACTACTGAAGAAATTGCAGAATTTGTGTTTGGAGATTTAGAGGAAGCAGTAAAAAAATATAAAGAGAAATATGGAATGGAGAAATGAAACAATACGAAGCTGTTATAAAAATAATGGAAGAAAATGGTGGATTTGCTACTTTAGGATTTCTTAATCAAAACGTTGATGTCTCGAAGTGGGTAACTAAGACGCCTTTTGCGAGTATTAGAAGAATTGTTCAAGATGAACGCTTTTTCTTCAACATTAAACCTGGACTTTGGGCTTTAAAAACATACAAAACAAAACTGCCATTTTATTTTTTCCCTCATGATAAAAAATCTAAGAAAAGAGAAAGTGAAGTTAATCATTCATACTACCAAGGATTATTGGTAGAAATTGGAAACTTAAAAAGCCAGAAAACTTTCGTTCCATATCAAGATAAAAATAAAATGTATCTTAATAAAAAATTATCAGATATAACTTCGCTCGATAAATTTTTAAATTTTACTTATCCTTACATCATAAGATATGCAATCACAGTGGATGTTGTCTGGTTTAATGAAAGAAACATGCCATCTTCATTTTTTGAGATTGAACATTCCACAGATATAAAGAATTCACTTGGTAAATTTGTTGAATTACAAGATTTTTATTCACAATATTATATAGTTGCTAACAGAAAAAGAAAAAGAGAATATGAAGATAAACTCTGTATGAATATGTTCCATCAAATAAATGACAGAGTTAAATTCATAGATTATGAACAGTTATCAAATTGGCATGCAAAATCATTTGAAATTATTAAAATAGAAAATGAAATATTTAATATTTAGAAATAGAGAAAAAATATGCAATACATTCAATTTTTTTGAATGCAAGAAAATAGAGGAAAAAATTTATTTTTGGGGTGAAGATATCGGCGCTAAACTTATTAACTTAACAAAGGATATTCAAGAAAATATGTTACAATATAATATACCATTTGATGAAGTAATTGAAATATGGGATGATGACTCCTATAATTTTTACAAAATTGTTTACAAACATTAAAAATGAATAAATTATCAACAAATGAAATAATAAAGTTAGTAACAAAAAATAAAAATAATGTTTATGAAATATCTTTAAACAACGGTATTTTTAATGCGACTCATTTCTTATCATATGGGGGAAAAAAAATATATGATACTGGAATTGATAGCAAAGTAACAAAATGGTTTCCGAATGAATTTATTTCATTTTACCCACGTGCATTTTGGATTATAGACCAGATTATTTAATTCTCGATTCAATGGTTGGTGCAGGAACGACATTAATCGAATCAAAATTATTACATCGCAATGCAATCGGAATTGATATAAATCCCAATGCCATTGAATTAACAAAAAAAGCTTTGGATTTCGAATATGAAACAGAAAGCAAACAAGAAACATTTGTTGGTGACACGAGAGATTTAAGCCAATTTTCAGATAATCATTTTGATTTAATTTTAACACATCCACCCTATTTGAATATTGTAAAATATTCCGATGGAAAAATCAAAGAAGATTTATCAAATATTGGAAGTGTTACTAAATTTATGATTGAAATTGAAAAAGTTGCAAAAGAATTATTCAGAGTTTTAAAACCAAATCATTTTTGTGCAATTTTAATTGGTGATACACGCAAAGGTCAGCATTATGTCCCATTATCTCATTATTTACTTCAAGAATTTTTAAAGGTAGGTTTTGCCTTAAAAGAAGAAATAATTAAAGCTCAACATAATTGTATGTATTCAAGAAGATGGGAATGGAAAGCAAAAAAATACAAGTTTTATCTTATTATGCACGAGCATCTTTTTGTTTTTAGAAAACCATATAAAAATGAGAATTTAAAAAGAATTCGTTGGTCAGTAAAACAGAAATAATTTTATTAAGATGCTTAGATTGAAAATTAAAACATTACTACTCTGTATAATAATTACCGGCTGTTCTTCCATGTCTGTATTTCAGTCTCCCGGTGTATTGCCGAAAGGTAAAACGGAAACAGGAATCGGAGCTTCTTTTATTGCTAATGAAGAGGAGCTTTATTTTGTCAACCTGGAAGTACATACACGACGGGGATTTGGTAAAAACTGGGAAGTCGGAGCTAAGCTTTTCGGTCTTCCTGCTTTGAGTGGCGGTGTGATGGGAGAAATAAAATATCAACTCCTGGCTCAACCTTTGCAGGTTTCTGCAGATTTAGGTTCATCCTGTTTAATTACTCAAGACTTAAATTACTTCGAAGCATACCCTATGCTGATCTTTGGTATAGATAGGTTTTATGGTGGTTATCGCGGTATTTTCAGAAATGAAACAGATGATGATTTGAAATTAGATTTTAACTATTATCTTCATGGAATATTCATAGGTGGCAAAACAGGAACCGGTCCCTATTTACGCCCGGAGATTCATTATTATTTCAAAGATTTGAAAAAAGGTTATATAATATTAGGTTTAGGATTGCAGTTTAAATAAGAATTTATCATTCTTAACTCCACTTTCGCTTCACTCCTGTAAAGTCAAGTCCGAGAGCAAGATTTGAGTTAAAAATCCGGCAACTGCCGGAGGTTTGACTTAAGAATTGCTAAAGAATTTCATTCTTAATTCAATTCCTCAGCAAGCTGAGTTATTAAGTCAAGTCTGAAAGATTTTTCAGGGAGTATTATTAATATGAAACCCGATTATCTAACCTGGTTCAAAAACCAGCTTCTCGAACTTCATAGCAGAGAAGATATCATATCTCTGGTCAGCAGCAGTGTGGATGAACCCTGGACAGTATTTAACCGGCAGATGAGCAACCATTTTGGCAAGGATCTCATGCAAAGGCTTTCCGAACCTAATCCCTGGGGTCTATCAAAATTGAAAGAGCTGATATCCTCTCAATATGGTATTAACGCTCAAAACATTATCCTAACTCAGGGAGCTACAAACGCCATTTTTCTAATTTGCCAATGTTTATTGTGTTGTGGAGATGAAGTGCTGGTGGAAGCTCCATGTTACGAACCTTTGTGGAAAACACCGGAACTTGTAGGTGCTCGTGTTACTTTTGTTTCCCGCAGAGAACCGGACTACAGCTTCAACCTGAAGGAAATAGCACAAAAGGTCTCGGAAAAGACCCACCTTCTCATTCTCACAAATCTTCATAATCCTACAGGTTCATTTCTATCTGTGGAAAATCTTCGCAAAATCCTTGAGGTTGTCAGGTCAAAAAATAAGGAAACAAAAATCATGGTGGATGAAGTGTACCTTGATTTCCTGGATGATCGCTCTGAACCTGCTGTTCTTCTTGATAATGGTTTCATTACTATCAGCAGTCTGACCAAGGTCTATGGTTTCAACATTCTCAGGTGCGGATGGATCGCAGCAGAGGAAGAAATTCTTAGAAAAATTCGATACGATCAAGTGTTCGTTGATGGTATTGGTTCCAAGTATCTGGAAGCGCTCTCCACGATCGTAATGGAAAACCTGGCTGAATACAGAAATCTTTCCGGAAATATCGTTTCAAAGAATCGTCAGGTACTTGCAGAAATGATGACGCCCCTTCTGAAAAATGGCAAAATCTACGGTATATTGCCGGATGAAGGTTGTCTCTATTTCCCAAAGATCCCAGAGATAAAAAACACCGATGCTTTAGTTGATTACCTTGAAAAGGAACATAAGGTATGTGTAGCTCCGGGCAGGTTTTTCGGAAAACAGAATCATATCCGCATCGGTTTTGGCGGTTCCCACAATAAATTACGAGAAGGCTTAAAACGATTCAGAGAAGGTTTGGATATATTTCTGGAGCGAATGTAACAGTTATTAACCCTCTTTAATTCTCCCTTACAAAGGCAGATCAAATGGAATTAGATATTTAAATTTCTGGTTTACAAGCCCCAGCTTAGAAATAGCTAAAAGAACTTGAGCTATAAATGAACACTTCGAGCCGATTAACAAGTATCGACTCGAAGCATCTTGGCAAAATTATTCTTTTCCTGTAGTATTAGTCATAATTGACATTATGAGTGCCGAAAAGATACATGATCACAAGTGCTGAATTGCAGACACCAACATTACTTCTTCTCAGGTGCCAGGAATCATAAATATTTGATCCTGCATAAAGATAAACACCTGAAACATAAGGTTCGAAAGCCGCTTTAATGGTTTGAGTCAAAAGATGGTTTTTGGCAGCAGAACTGCTTCCCTGTGTATGATTTACATAAATTGAAAGATTATGGGTGTGAGTATCATAAGCAGTGGTAAAGGCAAAACCTCCAAACTCCTGGTGAAAATCATCCATTGCATCAAAAAGAAGATCCAAACTAGGAAATCCCAATTTTTCAAAGAAATATTCTAAAACATCTTCCAAAAGCTCTAATTTATCTTTTAAAGATTCGTATCCAATTGATTCACCTCTTATATCTATTTCGAAACCATATTTCCTAACTTTACACCAGGACCACTCCCATGGAAAATAAATAGTTTGAGTATAAACAGGAAAAATACTTCCCGGACCTTCATGTCCGAAAATATAATAACCTCCCCCATCTTTATGAAGATAACAATTACCAATGGGACGAAATACACCATCAGTGAGAGTGGAAATTAGAAAAGAGCTAATACTCGATACAACATCACAAAAACTAAAACGATCAAGTCCGGCATACTCAAAGGAAGATAATTTTTCGATCTCAAAGTAAGATAAATCTGCGATTTTGTTGGCAGAAATTGTATAAGTTTCATCCTCAATTTCCGGATAATGTTCATACTCATAATACATCCCATCACCTTCAAGATTTCCATATTCATTGATTATCAAGTTCATTGTTGTGAAATGATGCATACTATCGATTAGGACTACCGTATTTACCGGACCCTGTGGATGGACATATAGATCCAGTGTCAAATACTGATCGGATTTTGTTCCACTTATCTTCCATGTTTTACAATTACCGATAACATTTCCTTCTCCATCTTCATACAGGTAAACATCATCGTATATTACGCTGTATTCAGGAAAATCCGTTCCACGCATTCCTTTTATCAAAGTTGTATCCTGGAAACTATTTTGCGGTACAAGTGTGAATTCATACCTGCCGTTTATACTGTCATCTTCCGGGCAGCATTCAGTTGATTTTTCACACGATAGGAATGCGACGAGAATCAAAAGCAATAGTATTCTGCCTGCTTTTAAATGGATGTTTCTTTTCATCGCGGTTTTTTTAATCAATTTTTGTTTTTCCATCTTTCCTCCCTTTTTTTTTAAAGTAATTTAAGGGTTCTGCATAATTCAATTTCTAACTCACCCTCGGTCCCTCTCTTCAAAAAGAGGGATGACTTCGTTTTCCCCTTCTCTTTGCAAGAGAAGGGGTTAGGGGATGAGTTGAATAA